>JADLGX010000600.1 GCA_020849095.1 Candidatus Eiseniibacteriota bacterium | reverse complement strand
GGGCACGTGGCGGGCCGAGGGGCACGGGGTGTTCACGGCAGCCTTCGGGCTGCCGGACGAGGCATCGGCGTTCGGGACTTTCTATCAGGACGCATGGCAGGCGCGATCGGGGTTGTATCGATTCGGGGAGTGAGTGGTCGTGTGATGTTGCGGAACCCCGAAGCCGGCACATCGCTCCAGTTCAGAACTCCCGTCGTTCTCTGGGAGAACGTCCAGGCCTCCCGCTCCCCATCGCCCATTCCGCCAGCGCCGCCGGCGCCTCAACGCTCGCGCCGCGCCCTCGCCCGCTTCCACACGCTCATCAGCAGGGCCCCGATCGCGATGCCGTAGAGAAGCCCGGTCGAAGCGTCACGAACCGCTTCGGGCATTCCTCGCCCCGAGCGGAAGAACCAATGCGACGCGCTCGCCAGGATCAACGCCACGAACCCCACGTTCTGAATCGCGCCGGGCTGGTTGAGACCGTTTCTCATGCCCATCGTCGACCTCCTCGGACTGGAATGGGTGTCAGTCGGTGAACACGTACCAGAGCATCAATGCCAGTTTGATCGCCACGAACGAGAAGACGATCGCGAGCAGATCCCAGCTCCACAAGTGCTGCACGAAGAACCGATAGGCGAACAATCCCAGCGCGAGCGCCGCGCTCACCATGCCCGCGAGGCTCGTCGAACGCTGACGGTGGGTCATGAACCGCTCGTCGACCAGCTTGCTCAGTAGGCTCATCGGCGGCCCTCCAGTTCGAAGATGTCGTCGGTCGCCACCGCGAAGGCGCGCGCGAACTCCAGAGCCAGCGGCAGGCTGGGCACGTAGCGGTCGCACTCGATCGAGTTGATGCTCTGACGCGAGACGCCCACAGCCTCGGCGAGTTCCTGCTGCGTCCAACCCCGGGCCAGGCGAAGTTCGCGGACTCGATTGCGGATGGTCTTCATGACAAGCGGACTTTACATGGCAGGGGCTCGCGATGTCAAGCCGACTTGTCACACTTCCGGCGCCGAGTCGGCGTGGTCGCCCTGCTCCCATTCGTGGCGCCCGCGAGGAGCCACGAGCCCCTCGACCACCGTGACGGGCGGCCTCGGCAAGTGCGCGGAGCTTGACCAGACGGTGAAGATCCTCTGCAAGATCATGAAAGGCGAGCGGGGGTACTTCGGGGCAACCTGTACGACCTGCTGCTGGTCTTCGTCATCGCTTCGGCGGCTTTCAGCACGTTCAACATGGGGCTGGTGAAAGAAGTTGGCGAGGATTCCCGACCGGGCGAACTGCGCCGACGGCAGGCGAAGCTCAACGTCTCGTGCGTCGCGTTCTCGGCGGCCCTCGCCGTCTGCGCCGAAGGCGTGCAAGGCCTGCTGCTGGCGGTGACCGGCGGGGACGTGATGGGCAGGTTCGATCCGGCGGACCTGGCCAGCTACCTCGCGGGCGCGGTCCTCTCGTACATCGTGAACCCGCTGCTCTACCGCTGAAGCGGCGAGCGCCGCGGCCTGCCGCCCTCCTCTTGAGGGAAGGCGACAGCTCGCGCAACGTTCCTACTTGGCCGAATAGTGGAACGGCAGCAGTTCGAGGACGGCCGGAACGGTCGCGGTCTGCGACTGCTCGCAGGTGATGAACAGGTCGAACGACGACAGCGAGGTCGTCGCGGTGAGCTTCGCGCTCAGCTTCTTGTTCACCTTGAGCGCTCCGACGTTCTGGGCCTCGGCCCCGGGAGCCTGGCCGCGGATCCACACCACGAACACGTCCGCGCCCGCCACGATCCGCCCCGGAGGCGCCAGGTTGGCCACTCGCAGCTTCACCTCGACGTTGCCGTTCGGCGTGGTGCGCAGGCGAACGTCGCCCGACGCCGCCGGGATCTCCGGGCTGCTGCCCAGCGGCATGACGGCACTGCCCATGGCGACCGCGACACTACTCACCATCAGCGCCACGAACATCGCGCCGGCAATCCAGTTTCTCAGGCTCTTCTTCATCGAATCCTCAGGTTCTGCGTGGGAAGAAGTCTCGAACGACACCACCAGGCCCGCGCCGCGCCTGGTTGGGGCGTGCGACAGGGTCCACGCAGGGCACTTACGCCAGTTCCGTGCCGCGGCTCGGCGGGCACGCGGAACGCCTTTGGCCGCCCCAAATGGGCGTGGGCGCGTCCATCGGCCCCCGCGCCGGGGCAGGGGCCATGGCTCCGCGCGGAAGAAACGCGCACGGCGGAGGCAGGAACTTCAAAGTGCTCGTCGCGGGAAGGAGCAGGAGCGCCCCCGCGGCCGACAGCACCGAGGCGGCGCACCCAACTCTGCGGCAACCGGGCCGCGTCTCCCGTCAGCGGCCGCCGCGCGCGTCGCGCGCCGCGTCCTCGGCGAGAAACCGGTCGACGACTTCGGGATGCTCGTCGAAGAACTGCTTCTCGGACTCCGAGCAGAAGTACCAGGTCCTGCCGGCATGGTCCGAGCGGATCGTCGTGTCCGCCTCCATCTGGCAGAGCGGACACAAAGGATGCTCGCTCGTCGCCGCCGGAAGCCGGGCGAAGGCCGCGTTCGAACCGGGGTCGAGCCAACCTGTGCCCTGGTACTCCATGCCCTCGACCAGCTCCTGCACCATCGCCTTGCCGCCGTATCGCTGGACGACACGAAGCGCGAGATCGATGCCGGACGAAATGCCGCCCGCGGACGCCACGTTGCCGCTCTCGACGAATCGCGCCCCGCGCTGCAGCTGGACCTTCGGGAACCGGCCCGCGAAGCGGAAGTAGCCGCCGTGGTGGCTCGTCGCCGGCTTGCCGTCGAGCAGTCCGGTCTTCGCGAGCACGAACGCGCCGTTGCAGACCGACATGGTGACATCCGTGCCGCTCGACGCGTCGCGGATCCACTCGATCATCCCGGCGGGCACGTCGTCGATCATCGCCGGAATCACGATGACCTTGGGCGCCGGAGCGTTCACGAACGTGTAGTCCGGGACGACGCGCATGTTGCCGCCGACCGTGACGGGCACCTTCGTCGCCGCGACGAAGTAGGGCTTGAACATCGGCTTGCCGTCCGGCGTCCATGCCGCCGCGAACACCTCGAGCGGGCCACAGAAGTCGAGCACTTCGGCCATCGGCCCGATGACGAACGCCACCGGGATCTCGCCGCCGGGCGGCACGGGGAGCGGCGGCATCGAGTCCGCGACGGACGCCGCGGGCAGAGCGCCGGCTGGCGACTGCGCGGCATGCTCCTCTCGAGAAGGCGCGGCCGAGCAGGCTCCGAGCATCACGAGCGACGCCGCCGCGAACAGCAGGAGAACGAGCGAACGGGTGATCCAGGAACGAGGGGGCATCGGGAGGATCTCCTTCGGGTCGTCAGAGCGACCGGTCTTTGTGCGTGGTGGGTCCGGCGGACGAGCGTCCTCGCCTCGAGGCGAGCAGCGCCCGGCGTGCCGCCGAGTAGGTGAGCACCGCTCCCGAAATCGCGAACGCGAGCGAGAGCACCGCGAACGCGCGCAACAGGAGGTTGTTGAAGTCCTCGCCGCCCGCGTAGTCCATGACGTGCAGGCGGAAGAAGAAGTCGTAGAGCACCCACGCGTCGTTTCGAACCATCAGGAACTCGCCGCTCGGGCCGTCGAAGTAGAACCGCGTGTGCAGGCGGTCCGAGAAGTTCGCCCGCCACAGGTCGCGACGCTCTCCCGCCTCCTGCACGATTCCCACGAGCGGTCTGGCGCGCTCGATCCGGCTGACGCGTGAGAGCTCACCACCGCCGCGATAGAGCGCGCGCGCCCACCTGGCGACGCCCGCCGAGTCCGGCGCCCGCCAGGGCGAGCCGTCCGCAGGGACGAACGCCTGGCCGGAGTCGCCGCGCACCCGGAACGCGGTCCCGTGCGGGCCTGCGAACGTCTCCAGCTTCGAGACCTCGCCGACTCGCGGCATGGTGGCGCTCAGGGACTCACGCCATTCGCCCGGAAGCCGGGGCGTGGGCTTCTCGACGACGGCGCCGCCTTTCACGACGCTGTCGAAGGGGATCAGCGAAAAGACCACTCCGCCGCCGATCCACGCGAGCATCTGCGCGAACGCGACGTATGAGAGCAGTCGGTGAATCTGGAACGCCGTACGTGTGAGGTGCATCGCCGGTGGTCCTCGAGGAGTTCGGGACGATGGCCGCGGGGAGCGCGAAGCGCTCCCCGCGGCTCGGTCAGGGCTGGACGTTCGCCGTCACGTGCATTCGGCGGCCATCGGCGAAGTGCAGGAACAACCCGGTCGTGTCGCCTTCCGCGAGAGTCAGGTACGCCTGCATCGCCATGACGTGGTTGCCGCCGGGCGTGAACTCGAGCCGGCCGCGAGGAGCGACCACGAACTGCCCGACCTCCTGCATGCGCATGGCTCCGGCCGAGTCCTTCACCGTCTCGTGCATCATGCTCATCTCGGCCGCGGGGATCTCGACGCCGACGAGCGTGAGCGAATCCTCCGAGTCGTTCACGAGCGTGAAATAGCCGGCGGTCGTCTGCCCCGGCTCGACTGGGCGCAGCCAGGCGTTCTCGACGTGCACGCCGACGGGCGCGCCGGGCGCGGCGCCGGAGTCCGCGCCATGACGCGCAGCGCCGCCGGAGCAGCCGATGAGCGTCGCGACGGCGAGCACGGTGAGCGCCGCTCGCAACGGATTGCGGGGGTTTCTCGAGAGCATGGAGTTCCCTTCTGGCCCGTCGCGCACCGCGCGGGCTCGGGAGTTCGATGGCATGCACGGGAACGCGCGTGCAGCGACCGCCCGGGACGGCGCAAGCCATGGCGCCGCGCCGGCGGACGCCATGCGCGTCACCGGTGCGTGGAGGGAGTGTGTGCGGGACTCAGGCGGCCGCGGGTCGAGGCGGCGGATCGATCGTGCGCGCGGGCCACGCGGGCGGAACACTCGCGTCGGCGACGATCGGGCGCGCGAGCCGGGGACGCGGCGCGGAAAGCTCGGCGTCCGGGACTTCGTAGACCGTGACGGCGGGCAGTGGAACTCCGCTTCCGCCGCCGGTCGAGCAGCCGCCGCAGCTGGCGGCGAACAGTCCGGGCCCGGGCTCGGGCGCGTTCGGATGATGCGAGTCGCAGCTCGGGCACGAGCACTCGCCACAGCACGAACACGCCGGCGCCGGCGCGCTCGCACGCAGCGCCAGGAAAGTGCGCGCGGGAACGGCGTCCGACGTCACGAGAAGAAGCATGAGGGCCACGAGCACTCGTCGCATGGGGCGGCAGTAAACCAACAGGCGAAAGCTCGCACAACCCGGGCGCGGGCGGCTCATAGCGCCGTCTGGCGAACGGAGGGCCCCGGTACTCACCGGGGCCCTCACCTGCTCACGCCATGACGAGAGCGCCCCTACCTCACCACCATCACCCGCACGGTGCGCGACCACTCGCCCACGCGGCACGCGGCAAAGTAGATGCCGTTGCCCACCGCGGCGCCCGACGCATCGCGCAGGTCCCACGACTTCAGGTGCGAGCCGGCTTCCAGCCGCCCGTCGGCCAGCGTGCGCACCGCGCGCCCGCTCACGTCGTACAGCGTGACCGACGCGATCGACGCGACCGGCAGGTCCAGCCGCACCTGCGCCGCGCCGCGCACGGGGTTCGCGCCCGACAGCGCAAAGGCCAGCTCGCGCGGCGTCACGCCGTCGGCATCCGCCACGGCGCCGCCTGAGGTGACCAGACGAAAGCTCGCGAGCTTCGCGAGTTCGGCGGCCGAGGTCTTGTAGATGAGCAACCCCACCTGCGAGCCGTCCCACGCGTGGTGGCCCGCGGCGAGCGCTTCATCCGAACCACTGCCTCCGGCATCGGCCTTGTTCGCCGAGGGCAGCGACGCCAGGTCGAACGTCGGCCCGCCCGTCGCCGGGATCAGCGCCATCGCCAGGTCGGCGTTGCCCGACAGGTTCTGCAGCAGGATCTGCAGGTCACCGCCGGGACCGGCGATGTTCGGCAGGTCGAGGCCGTAGATCACGCCGATGCGGTTCGCCGGAATGCTCAAGGTCGCGCTCGTGAGCGGCAGCGTGCCGAGCACGGTCGAGCTGATCGTCTGCATCGAGTACGCCGCGCTGCCGGACTCGCGCCGCACGGCGGCGTCGTACGAGGCCACCAAGCCGCGCGCGATCAGCGCCTCGGTCCGCTCTCCCGTCTGCTGCGTGGACTGCACCAGGTTCTGCAGCCCGTCCAACGGACCGCCGGGCACGTACCACGCGAGGCTGTTGTCCGTCCCCGCGCCGGGCATCATCATCGTGGCGCCGAAGCGCGACGTGCCGCCGAGCGAATACACGACGCGCATCGACGCGAGATTGTCGCGCTTGGTCGCGGCCGCGGGCATGTCCGCCCAACCGCCCTGCGGGTCCGGCGGCGCGGGCATGGACGTGAAGCCGGCCAGTGCGGCCGGCGTCCACACCCACTGCTTGCCCCAGCGATTGTCGTTCTCGTCGAACTCGGCCACCGCGCCGGTCACGTCCACCGAAGAACTCACCGTGTGCCGGCCGCCGGCGATCGTGCCGATGTTCACGTTGGCCGTCGCGACCAGCCCGGTCGCGAGCGTGTTGCCAGGCTTGTCCACCACCTGCACGCCGTCCACGAAGAAGCGATAGGTGTACGCGCTCGCGTCGCGGTTGCCGTCGTTCGACCAGCCGAACGCGCCCATGGTGCTGCCGCTCGCCGACAGCGTGGCCGGCTCCGCGGTGAGCGACGCGCTGCCGTTGCCCACACCGACCGGCGCGATCCAGCCGGGCTGCGCCACGTTCGCGAGGTTCGCCTTCGACTCCACCTTGAGCGAGTAGGGGAACGGCCCCGTGCCCGCCTGGCCCGCATCGCGCACGAGGAACAGACCCATCGCCTGCGAAGGACCCGTGGTCGGTACCGGAATCTCCAGCGTCACGAACCCGCTCATGTAGTCGGGCGTCACGGTGTGCGCGGCGAGCGACGCGCGCGACGCGACGGAGTCGCCGTACGCCCACATGAGCTGGAACGGCAGAAAGCCCGGACCCTGCAGCGTCACGCGCAGCGACGCCATGCCGGCGGTGGGCGTGTGCAGGAACTCCTCGACCACCACCATCTGGTCCTGCGCGAACGTGTGGTTCACGGTCGTGTTGAGCGCGATCGGCGTGGCGC
>JADLGX010000599.1 GCA_020849095.1 Candidatus Eiseniibacteriota bacterium | reverse complement strand
CTCGTGAATGCCGCGCTCGTCCATGAGCAGCGCGGGCGGATGCCCGGCGTTGACGTACGCGAAGTTTCCGTTCGCCTCGAGCTCGCCGAAGAACAGCGAGATGAAGCGCGACGTGAGCCCGCTGCGATGGATGACGCGGTTGAGCTTCTCGATCGCCGCGACCAGCTTGAGGTCGCGCTCGACGCCCATGCGCAGCCCGACCGCCACGTCGCGCGCCTGCAGCGCGGCCGGCAGTCCGTGCCCCGAGGCGTCGGCGACCGCCAGCCCCATGGTGCCGGGCGCGACGGGAAGGAAGTCGTACAGGTCGCCGCCCACCGACGAGGCGGGAAAGCTCCCGGCGTGAATGTCGTAGCCGGCGAACTCACAAGCTGCCGGAGGCAGCAAACTCAATTGAATGGCGCGAGCCTGCTCGATCAGGTCGTGCAGCTCGCTCTTTTCGAGGTGCTGGCGCATGGCGAACAGCAGCGAGTTGAGCGCCGCCGCGAACTCCGCGCGCGAGGCGCCCTTCTCGATCGCGCCGCGCGCGGGGCCGAACATGGCCAGCAGCGGGCCGTCCACGCCGCCCACGGCGAGCAGTCCCACGCGTTCGGACGACACGTCGCCCACCCACGGCAGCTCGCCGATGTTGTCGTCGCCGGTGCTGGCGAAGCGGCGGGTGAGGTCGGCGCCCAGGTCGGGGCGCTTGGCGCCCCACGTCTTGGGCGCGCCAAAGCCGTCCTTCTTGCGCTCGTACAGGTGCACGGCGGTCACGCCGAGCGAGCCGCGCATGCCGTCGAGCAGGGCGGGGGCGATGCGCAGCGCGAACGCTTCGCGCTTCTTCACGCGGCCGGCGGCGGCGAGGATCTTTTCGATGCTGCGGTAGAAGCTCTTCGACTGAATCATGTCTCTCCCGGGAATCCTTCCCGCTATTTCAGGTCGGCCTGCTCCAGCAGGCCCTCGTACGTGTGGGTCACGTTGTCACGATGCACGTCGTTCATCGAGTACGCCGCATCCTTGCCCACAAAGCCCATCTTCGCCAGTTCGGCCTGGGTGTCCGCGAGCGACCAGCCCTTGGTGAACGCCTTGCCCACTTCGCCCTCGAGCAGCAGCAGGTAGTCGATGTCGCGCAGCAGTCGCTTGTACGCGTCGGTGCGCCCGCGCGCAACGGCGCCGTGCCCGGGCACCAGGAACTTCACCTGTTCCTGCTCGAACACCCAGTGCAGCGCCTGCAGGCTGCGGCGGTACACCCACGGCGGCCCGTCGAGCCACGGGATTTCGATGTCCGACAGCGTATCGCCCGCCACGAACAGCCCGATTTCCGGAAGGTAAAAGGACTGCTGGCTGGGCGAGTGCCCCGGCATGTCGTAGGCGATCAGCTCGCGCTCTCCGATGCGCAGCCCCACCGTGCCGCGCAGCTTGAGCGCCGGCTCGAACGCCTCGAACGGGCGCGGCCACGGCTCGCCCGCGCCTTCGACGTACGCCTTGGCGTCGGCGTCGATCTTGGCCGCGTCGCGCTCGACCTCGTCGGCGAAACCCACGTGCGCCACCGTGGAGGCGAGCGGAAACCACGGCTTGCCCAGCACGTGATCCCAGTGCGGATGGGTGAAGACGAGCGTGACGTTCTCGAAGCGCGGCACGTGGCGTTCGACCACGGCGGCGATGTCGGCCAGTTCGGAGGGCAGCACGCCGGGATCGAACACGAGTGCGCGGCCCTCGTGCACGACGACCGTGCTGTTCATTTGATAGGCGCGGCTCTGGCGAACGAGCACGCCGTCGCCGAGGTCGGTCCAAGCGGGCATGAGAGCACTCTTGCAGCGAGGGGTGTGCGGCATGCGGGGCCGCGGGGGAGGCGGCTGCCCGCGAGTGTCTGGGTGAGCGGGAGAGTGGCGCAGCGACGTGGTGAGGGCAAACGCGCACGACCCGCCAGCCTGCTCGGCCCGGCGGGGCGTGTATCGCCGAAGCTACATCTCGCGCTGCGCGTGCTGGTCGAGCACGGGCACGAGGTCACGGACGAGCGACTGCCGCAGTTCACCCACCCGGCGGTTGCGCAGCGCGGCGAGCGCGATGAGCATCAGGATCAGGAGCACGACGAACGTTCCGAACGCCTTGAAGACGAGCGCGAGGACCCACGTCGCAAACAACACCATGCTGGCGGCGAACCCGCGCCGGAACCTCTTCTCGTTCGCGAAACTCGAGAGCACGTCGTCCTTCACGAGGTAAGTCGAGAGCGAGTGGTTGCGCATGAGCACGTAGGGCCACCGCTTCAGGTCGGGATGCGCGATCGACGCAATCGAGACCACGTGTCCCTCGCGCACCGGAAACTGGATGTTCACGTCGTTGATCGCTTCTTCCTCACCGGCGCGCGAGCGGATGAAGAACTGAACGTGTGTGAGCCGGGTGTGGGTCGTCGTGACGTTCGAGTTGTATCCGCCGGAAACGTGCGTGATGTTCTCGATCTGCTTCGTGGGATCGTGGACGGTGCCCGCTTGGCGCCGCAGGTCGTAGGTGCGCTTTCCCGTCAAGAGCTTGGTGGGGTCGTCGGGGGCCAGTCGGGCCGAGCGGCCCAGATCGATCCAGGCCCAGATCACGAGCATGAGCAGGAGTAGGGCTCGAGCGATGCCCGCCGCCCCGTCGTTGGAGCGCGATCCCAACTGTGGTGTGCCCCCGCGCGCTGCGGACAGGAACTCGAGCGCGGGGCCGGCAACCGGCTGAATGAACGACTCGAATCCCAGCAGCTGATCCTGCGCCTTCCATTGGGCAAATCGATTTCGCTGCCCGGCACGTCCATCGATCGCGAGATACTTCTCGACGAGCGGTGCGGGTACGTAGCGGCGCAGGTTGCGCCGGATGAACTCGGCGTCGCCCCGATACGCTTCGTTCCGTTGCTGCCAGCGCGTCCGGGCGGCGTGCGGATCGGGGTAGAACTCGTCGCCCGTGATCGCGTACGCCGCGTTGTCCACGTTGAAGCTGGAATTCCGGTAGGCCCTGTACAGTTCCACATCGCGCGGGTCCGTCATGGCGAGGCTGCCGGGGGGCTCCTGTGGCGCCAGCGAAATGACGACGCTCGCAAGCAGCTGCAGTGTGGCCGACATCTGCGCGAGCCGGTCGAGCCGGTCCGAGCCCTTCGCGTCCGCGATCACGACCTTGGGATCGGGCATGCCCCAGCGCGCGTTCGAGAGCGCCGCGCGTGCGGCCCCAGTCACGAGGACAAGGCTGATCAGCACCAGCAGTCCCATACGAACTACGTGTGCTCGGTGGCGTGACCGCGCCGCGAGGCGCTGGCTGGCCGTCACGCGCCGGGCGCGGGCGTCCGGTGCACCCGCGAAGCATGAATCATTCGACACGTGCGGCCTCCATGACGTGGAAGTAGGGTCCGACGGTGAGATGCGCGAGCACCGGTCCCGAGCTCAGCGACTCAGCACGAGTCTGGTCGTGCCGACATGCCCTCCGGCCTCGACGCGGATGAAGTAGCAGCCGGTCGCGAGCGATCGTGTGTCGAGACCGAGCGAGTGAGCGCCCGCAGGTAGGGAGGCGCGATCGAGCATCGTGACCACTCGCCGTCCCGCCGCGTCGAAGACGTTCGCCGTGACCGAAGCGGCGGCCGGAAGCGCAAACTGCACGCGTGCCCTGCTCACGATCGGGTGTGGAGCGATCGAGAGCTCGAGCGCGGTCGGCAGCGGGAACTCGCGCGGCGCATCGAGCACGCCGGTGGCGGGAGAGACGCGAGCGAGGTTGGTGTGGGGGCGGCCTCCGGCCATCTGGAAGCCGCCCGCCAGATAGACGCCCCCATCTGCGGCGGTGGAGATCGCGTAGACATCGTAGAGGCCGACGTTCGGGTTCCAGTCGGGGTCCACACTACCGTCCGCGTGCAGGAACGCCGCCCCATTGCGTGGCTGCCCGCCGACGTTGACGAAGGACCCCGCGGTGATGATGCCGTCGAGATGAGGCGCGAGAGCAAACACGCTGCCGCCCCCGTCGGTGGAGGCGATCCAGCTGGTGGGCGATCCGGTTACGGCGTCCACCGCACCGAGGTCGGCTCTCGGCAAGCCGCCCAGCTGAGAGAAGTTTCCGCCGAGGTAGACGGTGCCTCCCGAGGGCAGGATGGCGTACACGTCTCCGTTGACTTGTGGGGCCCAGGAACTCGGCAATCCGGATGTGAGATCGAAGGCGCCGAGGTACTCTCTCGGGACCGACGTAAGACTGTTGAAATTGCCGGAGAGGTAGAGCGTGCTGCCTTGCCTGGCGACCTGAAGCACTTCGCCATCCACCGAGGGGTTCCACGTCGTCGCAAGACCGTCGGAGATCCGAAGTTCCGCGAGATTCCCGCGAGGCACGTTCCCATTGACGAGAGAGAACGATCCTCCGATGAACATTGTGGTGCTGCCGAACGCGATCGAGTTCACGTGGTAGGTTGAGTAAGGGCCCACTTGCGGATTCCAGTCGGCCAGCAGCGCCCCTGAGGCTGCGTCTGCCGCTGCAAGGTGCATGCGGGCCACTCCACCGATACTGGTGAAGGACCCGCCGAGATAGACGACGCCGTTTCGCTCGACGATATCGTTGATATGGCCACTGTTCGTGCTGTTGTGAACCGCTCCCGGGTACCAGTCCGTCAGGATGCTCGTGCTCGTCTCCACGGCAGCAAGGCCGTCGCGTGGCTGGAAGTAGAGTTGGATGAAGATGCCACCGACGATCGCCCGCCCCACGTCGCTTGCCACCACGTAGCCGTCGCCCGACAGGCTCGGATTCCATGCTGTGGGAACACCACTCACCAGGTCGAACTCGGCGGCCTTGCTGCGCGCTTGGCCGCCCGCGGTCGTGAACTGGCCGACAGCGCGCACGGAGCTCGGCGTGGCGTCGAGCGATGTCACCGAGGCATTCGCGCCCGGATTCCAGGCCGAGAGCGAATCCGCGAGGCCGTCCCACAACGCGATGTTCTGGCGCGG
>JADLGX010000598.1 GCA_020849095.1 Candidatus Eiseniibacteriota bacterium | reverse complement strand
TGACGGGCGGGGCGGGCGGGCGGGCCACGCCCGCAAGTGCCCGCAAGTTCGTCAGGGCCGGCCGAGCGCCTCGTGCAAGGAGGCCGCGGCGCGGCGCTGCTGCTCGCTGCCCTCTTCCCATTCCGCGGCCAGCGCGCGACCGAGCGCCTCGCGCGCCTCGTCGCGGCGGCCCAGCGCCAGCAGCGCCGCGCCCTCCAGCGCGTGCCCGGTCGCCGCGGCCGGGTACATGCGGATCATGGCGCGCGCGCTCGCGAGCGCGTCCGGGGCCCGGTCCAGTTGGAGCGCGGCGCGGGCCCGGTTCACCAGCACCAGCGCGTCGGCCGGCGCAAGCGCCGCGGCGGCGTCGTACTCCGCGAACGCTTCGCCCACGAGCGCGTCGCGCCGCCCCGGATCGAGGTGCGCGCGCACTGCGAGCGCGTCGGCCAGCCGCAGCCGGTTGGACGCGCGCGAGGGTTGCAGCGCGATCGCCTCGCGCGCGGCGAGTTCGGCCGCCTGCGCCAGCTCCGGCGCGCGCACGGTTCCGCCGGCACGGGCCGCCGCCAGGCGCGCATCCGACGCCAGCCGCCACAGCCCATCGTCGCGCGTGCCGTGGCGCACGGCGTCGTCCGCGGCGCGCAGCGCGGCGCCCATGACCGAGGGGCGCTCCACCTCCGGCAGCGCGAGCGAGCCCTCGAGCGCCGCGCGCGCACGGCCCGCCGCGCCGAGATCGCGCAACTCGGGCACGCTCGCGGCCAGCGCCACGAGCGCCACCGCGACGAGCGCGGCGCGGGCGCGCGCCTTCGGCGCGGAGGCCGGCCGGGCCTCGCGCGCGGCCGCGAGCGCGAGCAGCGTCACCAGGACCGCCGCCCCGGCTAGCCCGAGCGGATTGAACAGCGCGGCGGCGGCGAGCGCGGCGAGCGCGCCCCACTCCCCTGCCGCCTCGTTCGCCCCGGCGCGTGATCCCGACGCCGTGGCGAGCGGACGAAGCGCGAGCGCCGCCCAGACGGCCAGCGCGAGCACGCCGAGCGCGCCCGTGGTGGCGAGCAGCTGCAGCGGCGCCGAGTGCGCGTGCGCCGGCATGCCCAGCCAGAGGTGCTGCCAGTACTCGAGCGGCTGCACGCGCGGGAACGCGAGCCCGAAACCATCGGGTCCCGTTCCCAGCCACGGGCGCTCGCGCCACAGCCGCAGCGCCGCGCTCGCGATGGCGAGGCGCGCCGGCGCCGAACTGGCCGCGGCGCCCTCGGTGAGCCGCGCGAGCGGCGCGCCGCGCAGCGCCACGGCGCTCCACGCCAGCGCGGGCAGCAACGGCGCGCCGAGCGCGATCGCCAGCCTCGGCCACGCCGGGCGGACGAGCGCCACGCTCACCACGAAGCCCGCGGCGCCGGCGATCCAGGCGCCGCGCGACAGCGTGGCGGCCAGCGTGCACGCCAGCACCGCAGCAACGGCGGCGAGCAGCGAGCGATCGCCGCGGCCGGCCGCGAGCCGCGCCGTGACGATGGCCAGCGCGGGCGCGAGCACGGCGCCGAGCAGGATGGGATTTCCGAGCGTGGAGCCCGGGCGCAACACGCCGGCGCCTGCGCCGGTGTACGTCGCGGCGCCGGACCACGCGAACGGATCGAATCCGGCGAACTGCACCAGCGCGTAGCCGGCGGCCAGCGAAGCGGCCAGCACGATCGCATCGAGCGTGCGCTCGCGCGACTCCGCGCCGGTGTGCGAGCGCACCGCGCCCACGAACAGTCCGGCCACTGCGAGCCACGTGAGCAATCCTTCGCGCTGCTCGATCTCGCCGCGCAGCGCCAGCGCCGGCGATGCCGCCAGCGCGGTCGAGGCGGCCAGCACGGCGAGCGCCGCGAGCAGCGCGCGCTCCGCGGCGCCCGGCGCTCGCGCTCCACCACCGGCGATCGCCCACGCGATCAGCCCGAACCCCGCGGCGCGCAGCAGCGCCGCCTTGGTGGCCATGAACGGATCGAGCAGCCCGGGCACGAAAGCGAGGACGGCGAGCAGCAACGCCGCCCGAACCGCGAAGCGCCCGGGCACGGTCAGCGGATCAGCGCCACGCGGGCGACGGCGGCATGACCGCGCGCGTCGGTGGCGCGCACGAAGTACAGCCCCGCCGGCAGCGGCTCGCGCGCGCCAGCCACGCTCCACGTCCACTGCCCCGCGCCCGCGGCGCCGCCCGTGTGCGACGCCACGCGGCGGCCGCGCGCATCGAGCACCTCGAGGCGCACCGCGCCCGCCGCGCCATTCCACGACAGCACGCTGGTGCCGCGCGAGGGGTTGGGGCTCACCTCCAGCCGGAGCGCCCCTCGCGCGGGCGGCGGCTCGACCGCGGCGAGACTGGTGGTGTCCGCGATCAGCTTGAAGCTGAGGGCGCGGCCCGTCTCGGCGGTCCACGCATCGCTCGCGTTGGCGCGCGACCAGAATGGACCGATGCCGGCGGTGAAGTCCGCGCTCTCGCTGCCCGTCAGTGCGTGCGCGCCGAAGGGGTAGTCGTGAGCCGTCGTCACGAGCAGCCAGTAGTCGTGGTTCGGGTGCAGCACGAGCAGGCTGTCGAAGTCATTGGGCGTGGTCCAGCCCGGCCCCGACCACGTGTACGACGGATAGAATGACGTGGAGACGAGCGGCGAGGAGATGCTCGCGGGCGGAGACGCGCCGTCGGCGCCATCGAGAATCGCGACCGCCCCATCGCCGTAGCCGTAGCGTGCGCGAGTGAGCGCGAGTTCCACCCACTGGAGCCGGACGGAGCGAGGCACTCGAAAGCGCTGCACCAACTGGTAGCGCGTGGAATCCATGGTCACGTCGGTCCCGGTGACGGCCTGGGCGATGCGAAGGTCACGCAGGAACCAGTCGCCGGCGCAGAGTGACGTGGCGACGACGGGATGAGTACCGGGAAACGGCGCGCGAATGCCGCTGATGTGCGTGAGGCCGGTCGGCATCGACGCACTTCCAGCAGGGGCATAGCGCACCGACATCGAATCGCCACCGCTCAATCCCTGCAGGTCCAGCGCGGCGTTCATGCCGGGGGCGTCCGCGACGTGCGCGAGCGACCGGACGATCAACGGCGGATAGATCGTGTGCTGGTAGCGCTGCCAGTAGAGAACGGATCCCAGCAGGACGACGCTCCGCAGCGCCACCGTGGAGGGGTCCGGCGCGAGCGCGGTGGGATCCCACTGGATCACGCGATACAGGACGTTGTTGTTCGTCCGCTCGATCCCCAGGCTGCACGCGCCCACGTTTTCGTTGAACGTGAACGGCTGGGTGAATCCGCTCCCACTCGAAAGCTTGAGGAAGGCGTTCCCGCCCGTGTACACCAGCGACTGCGTACAGTACGGGTAGTACGGCAGCATCGTCGCATCTTCCTGCTGCGCGTCGGCTCGCAGGCGCGGCGCGAGCGCGCTCAGCGCGAGCAGCGATGCGGCAGCGAACACGAGCAGCCCGCGCAGGGCGGAACCTCGCCGCCGTAGCAGCTCGCTCATCGAATGACCGCCACACGTGCCACCGCCGCCTGACCTTGCGAGTCCGTGGCGCGCACGAAGTACAGCCCCGCCGGCAGCGGATTGCCCGCGCCCGCCATGCTCCACGTCCACTGCCCCGCGCCATTCGCGCCGCCCGCATGCGACGCCACGCGCCGTCCGCGCGCGTCGAGCACCTCGATGCGTACCGCGCCCACTGCTCCGTTCCACGTGAGCGTGGCCGCTCCGCGCGCGGGGTTCGGACTGGCCGCCAGTTGCAGCGCGCGGTGCGCGGGCTCCGAGACACCCACCCCGACCGCGGTGGTGGTGTCCCCGATCAGCTTGAAGCTCAGCGCCCGGCCCGTCTGCTCCACCCACGTCCCGAACGTGGTGCTGCGCGTCCAGAACGAACGAATGCCCTGCTCGAAGTCCGTTCCCTCGGCGCCGGTGCGCGCGTGCGCGCCCAGCTTGTAGATGTTCGCGGGCGCCACCACCAGCCAGTAGTCGTGGTGCGGCTGGAGCACGAGCGACGTGTCGAAATCGAAGTGGCTGACCCAGCTGGGACCGCCCGGCGCGGACTGGAAGGACGCCGACGCGAGTGCCGGCCCCGTCGTGGTGAGCAGCGGGTTCACATCGTCGCCATCGAAGATGGCGAGTTCACCCGGCGCGTACCCGTTCAGCGGACTCATGAGCGCCAGCTCGACCCAGTGCAACCGGCAGGCGCGCGGCACCTGGAACCCCTGCGCCATCTGCGCGTGCGACGAGTCCATCACCACGTCGGTCAGCGCCTGCGACTGGACCAGCCTCAGCTCCTGGAGCGCCGCGTCGCCGCCGCAGATGGCCATGCCCAGCTCCGGATGTGGTCCCGGCAGCGAGGTGCGCGGCCCGGCGGTGTACCCCAGCGCGACCGGCAGGGCCTGGTCGCTCAGCGGTTTGTAGCGAACTCCGACCCCGTTGAAGTAGGTCACGTTCAGGTCCACCGCGCCATTGGCCGACGGCGGAACCGCCACGTGCGAGACGGCGCGGGTGATCACGGGCGGCTGCATCGGAATCCGGAT
>JADLGX010000597.1 GCA_020849095.1 Candidatus Eiseniibacteriota bacterium | reverse complement strand
TGGCCGGGGCGCTCGCTGTGCATGGACAGGCCGTACAGCTGGCGCGAAAGACCGACCGCGAAGTCGCAGATGTCGATCATCTCCTGCACTTCGCCCAGGCCCTCGGAGAGGATCTTGCCGTTCTCGAGCGCGACGAGATGGCCGAGCTCCTGCTTGTACTCGCGCAGCTTGTTGCCGAGCACGCGCACCACTTCGCCGCGCGCGGGCGCGGGCACGAGCCGCCAGGTCTCGAAGGTCTTCGTCGCGACCTTCATGACCTCGTCGTAGTCGGCGCGCGTGGCCTGACGCACCTTGGCGATCGCCTCGCCGGTCGTCGGGTTGTAGGAAGTCAGCTCGGCGCCCTTGGTATCGATCCAGCTGCCCGTGCTCGCTCCCGGATTCACGTCCTGGACGCCGAGCCGGGCGAGCATCTCGCTCGTCTTCGTCGCGGTGGTCATGCGAAGTCTCCTGAATGAGGGTGGAATGTGGCGGCAGGTTAGCACGTCCGGCGGGGGTGGTTCCTGCCGCCCCGCACCTCTGTCAGGCCCGCCAAAACCGCGGGCCCGGGAGCGGTCGCGCGCTCCCGGGCCCGGCGGCCGCTGCGCTTTCCCGCCTCGTTCAGTTCAGCATCACCAGCACCTTGCGGTCCTCGTAGTGGGCGCCCTGCAGCCTCGCGCGCACGAAATACACGCCCGCGGGCATTCGGCTGCCCTTGCTGTCGGTGCCATCCCAGGAGAGCTGGTGCACTCCCGCAACGATTCGGCCGACCGCCAGTTCGCGCGTGCGGCGCCCCGCCACGTCGAAGACCACCACCTCGCCCACATCGTCACGCGCCACCGAGAAGCGCACCACGGCCTGCCCTCGAACGGCGGGGTTTCTGTGGATGCGCAGCTCGGTTGCTTGCACGACGGGCTCTTCGACATCCGTGGTGATTCCGGTCGACGTACCGGCGGACGCCAACGGGCCGGTGAGGACGTTGTACATGAAGCTGCGCCGACCGCTCTCATTTGCGCAGTAGCGGCTCATGACGTCACGCAATGCGAAGCCATGAGTCAGCCCCATCCACTGTTCTCCCCCGCTCGACGGATGGAAGACGGAGGCGAGGTAGGGCGCGCCACCGCCGACACCTTGATAGAGGGTGGTGCCGAACGAGCCCCCGCTGCCCGTGACGTCCAGTACGTCATTCGAGGTACCGAGGCCGTTCTGAACGCCGAAGACGCCGCCCGCACCGCCGACCTCGAGAAGATCCGGGCAGCTCGCTCCGTTCCAGGCGCGGTAGGAGGCCGAGCGGAGGGCCACGCCCAGCGAAAGGCTCAACAGCGCCGTGTGAACGCCGTCATTGAGCGCCGTCTCGCTCTCGACGAAGTTGCTCCCCATGATCTGGAGCGCGCGCGGACGCGCGGTCCCCGACGGCTGAGACAGGAACTCACGAAGGACCATGACGTCGTTCTGGCTGCGATCCACGAATGGGCCGAGCAGCCCGGTCGCGCGATCGGCCGTCGTCGCGAACACCTGACGGTAGTACGCCCGCAGCATCTCGGGCGTCGGGCCGATGCGCGCGTCCTTGCCCGAGGCGAATCCCGTGGCGGGCACCGAAAACCGGCCGCCAGGCGAGCCGGCCCAGCCCCCCAGGAGATCGTCGGCAAGCTGGACGTCGTAGAGATCCCACGTGGTCCCGGCCTGGCCGCGATGCGAGCGGACGAAGTTCGCCGGATCGTTGGGGTCCGCCGTCAGTGTCGAGGTGTGCCAGCCGTTGTGCGCGCCGTACTTGTTCGGAGCGGTCGCGCCGATCTGGCCCGCGATGCGCGTCCATTCGAGCTCCTCGCCACGACCGTCCGCGAGATCGAGGTACAGCATGACTGCCATGCCGGCGCCTCCGAACGCCGGATTCTTCCACCGGTCGGGCAGCACACCGAAGCGTTGCCACCGGTGACCGTCCAGCGAGCCCCCGGCTGCGGGCGTGCACACGTCGCCGACGGTCGCGATCTCGTCGGGCTGGGGAGTCACGCGCGTCGTGTCGGGCACGAGCGCGTAGGCCGCGGGATTCGCGATGTGCGAGCGGCGAATGAAGTACTGCACGTGCGCTCCCGGAGTCAGCAGCCCGTCGGGGATGATCTTGCTGCCCTCGCGGGTCGTGTTGGATCCGCTCCAGCCCGTGTACGTCGGGGGCAATGTCGTGAGCCAAGCCGGAACCGACGCGTTGCATGTCACGTTGTTCCGCAACGGAGAGCTGGTGGCGGGATAGAGCGTGTCCACGACATAGCACTGGAACCTGGGAATGCCGAGCGTCATGTACTTGGGATCGCTCTCGTGGTACGTGCCCATCCACAGGCAGCAGTTGAGCTGGGTGAGGTCGCCGAGCCGCTCGACCGGGAAGAGGTTCATCTCCGCGGTGTCGAGTCTCGCGCTGTTCCAGACATTCTCGTTCCAGCGCCCTCCCACGTGGCCGCCGGGCGTGCCGAACATGCCGTTGTCGGCGAGGTACTGCCCCCAGAACGACGCGTCGCCGGGTGTGGCGACCGAGCTCTGGTTCGTCGGCAGCCGCAGCAGCTGCATCGTGGGCGTGGTCGGGAACGAGCGCCCCGCGGAGATCCTGTAGTTGCCCGGTCCCGGCAGGATGCGGAAGACGAGATCCACTCGCGTCGAGTCGCCGCAAGCACAGACCACGAGCGAGTCGCCGGCGATGTTGAAGCGCCCGGACGTGCCCATGAGCTGCGCGATGTTGCGTCCCGTCTTGACGAGCGCCGTGGCCGTGTCGAACGCGGCCGTACCGGGCAGCCCGGCGGTGATGTTGAACGGGAATGCGTCGTGGAGCCAGTCGATCCCATGCACGCCGTTGGCCACGCCACCGCAGTGCGAGTTGCCGAAGTCGAGCCCCGTAACGGTTTCGCCCATGCCGATCTTGCGCGTGTAGCAGCCACCGGGCGTGGTCTGCGTCCAGTTGGGCCGCTGCTCCTCGCAGACGGTGTACACGCCGGCCGGCAGGCCCGTGATCACGTAGCTGCCGTTCGCGCCGGTCGTCGCGGTGCCCGAGGCGGGGCCGCTGTAGTTGATGTGCCAGCCCGGCAGCCCCGGCTCGCCCGAATCCCAGGCGCCGTTCGAGTTGCGGTCGTCGAACTTGGAACCGGCCAGCTGCGCGGTCGAGGAGTTGCAGGCGGCGCAGCCGTGGGGAGTGCTCTGCTCAAGGCCGTTGCCGTTGATGGAAGCACCACCCTTGCCGCCGAAGCACCAGTCCCAGCCGCTGCCACCGTAAAGGTAGTCGTACTCCTTGTTGCCGAACAGGATGTCCCGGCCGAAGCCGCCGAACATCGTATCGCCACCGCGGCCGCCGAACATGTAGTCGTCGTCGTCGTCGCCGTTCATGGTGTCGGCATCCTGGTTGCCGAACACGAAATCGCCCCCACTGCCACCGTCCACTTCGTCGGCGCCGGAGTTGCCGAACACCGCATCCGCCTGGTCGCCGCCGTCGAGGCAGTCGGCGTCACCGCAGCCGAACACCAGGTCGTTGCCGGAGTCGCCGAACGCGCGATCGTTTCCGTCATTGCCGAATGCCAGGTCGGCGTTCTCGTTGCCGTGAATGCAGTCCACGCCGGCGCCACCGAACAGCAGGTCGATGCCGGGTCCGCCGGACACCGCATCCTCCCCGGCGCTGCCGATCACGAGGTCGGCGAAGTCGCCGCCCTCCATGAGGTCGTTGTGGGCGTTGCCCAACATGATGTCGAAGCTGGCCTCGCCATACATGGTGTCGTACTCATCGCCACCCAGCATCACGTCGGCGAGGTCTCCGCCCCACATGCGGTCATTGCCGCCGTTGCCGAGCATGATGTCGATGCCGGCTTCGCCGTACAGGTAGTCGTTCTGGGCGTTACCGAGCAGGACGTCGATGCCGTCCCCTCCGTGCACGGTGTCGAATCCGGCGCCGCCCGCGAGCAGGTCCGTCTCGCCGTTGCCGTGCAGCGTGTCGTCGTCCAGACCACCGAACACGAGGTCGATGTCGCCCTGACCCTCCATGTGGTCCAGTCCCAGGTTGCCGAACATGAGATCGATGCCGATGCCGCCGTACATCGTGTCGTTGTCGTCCCACCCGAACATCACGTCGATGAAGTCACCGCCGTCCATGACGTCCTCGCCGACGCCGCCGAACAGCACGTCCACCGAACCATCGCCGTGGATCGTGTCGTCGTCCGGGCCACCGAACACGAAGTCCACTCCGTCGTCGCCATGAATGATGTCGGCGGCGCCGTTGCCGAAGATCAGGTCGAGCCCCGCGCCGCCGCTCATCAGGTCGCCGTCGATGTTTCCGAACAGGAAGTCCACGCTGTCGTCGCCGCACACGGAGTCCGCAGCCGCGCCGCCGAACGCCAGGTCGGGGTCGTCGTCGCCGTGCACGACGTCCGCGGCCGGGCCGCCGAACAGCACGTCCACTCCGTCGTCACCATGAAGCGTGTCCGCGTCTTCGCCGCCGAACGCGAGATCGAACTGGTCGCCGCCATTGATGCGGTCGTTGCCGGCGCGGCCCCAGATGAGGTCAATGTCCTCGCCGCCGCTCAACCCGTCGTCGCCGGTGCCACCGAACACGAAGTCGCCCAGCGGCGGTGAAACGGGCGTGCCGGTGATCTTGAAACCGCCGCCAGCGCCGCTGGCGACGAGATCGTTCTCCGTGCCGCCGAAGATGAAGTCCATGCCGTCGTTGCCGGCGATGTCGTCCGCTCCGGCGCGGCCGAAGATCAGATCGATGCAGTCGCTGCCGTGAATCGTGTCGGAGCCATCCCCGCCCCAGAGGAAGTCCCCCAGCTCGAAGTCTACCTCGATGATCGGAATGTGAACGTGAAAGCAGCTGGCGGCAGGCTGATCGCGATAGCCGTCGAGCAGATCGTCACCGAGTCCGCCGAACAGCAGGTCGGAATCGCCGCCGCCGTCCATGCAGTCGTCGCCCTTCCAGCCGATCAGGATGTCGTAGCCATCTCCGCCCTCGAGGTCGTCGTCACCGCGACCGCCGAAGATGAAGTCGAAGCCACCGTTGCCGTCCATCTTGTCCTGGCCCCCGCCACCGAACATGAAGTCCGTGCCGGGGCTTCCGATCAGATGGTCGTTGAGGGGCGTGCCGATGAGAATGCCCGCGCCGATGAACGTGAGGAACGTGGACGGGTCGCAATCGGCGGTCACGGCCTGGATTCCCGTCGCCTCCGGCGACGCGGAGTCGTTGAGGATGCCGTCGATGAGCCCGAGCACCTGGGCGACCAGCGCGGCGGCCGCGGCCTCGAGCGCATCGCCCTGACTTTCCAGAGCATCCATCCCGTCCTGGAAGTTGTCCGCGTCAGCCTGCAGATCCACCGTGGCGTGCTCGTTCAACAGGTCGCCCGCCGCCTCCTGCGCCTGCACCCGCAGCAGGTAGGCGTCGCCTTCGGCTTCGGCGGCGGCGGCGAGGACCTCGAAGGAGGCCGCCTGCTCGCCGAACTGCGACTCGGCGTCGTCCGCGATGGAATCCGCCGAGGCGATGAACTCGTCCACCTCGGCATCGAGCCTCTCGTCCTGAAGCGAGTCGCACGGCGCCGGAAAGTTCATGCCGGCGCGGCGCGCCGAGGCCGGACGCGGTGCGGCGCCGCAATCCAGGCTGTCGATCATCATTTCGGTCGTGTCCGTGAGGACGCGCGCGAGGAAGTCCGGCACCGTCGTGGTCGTGTCCGTGAATTGCAGCACTCGCTGCTGGAAGGCCGCGGCCAGGTTCACCATGGCGTCGCGCTGGTTCTGCAGCTGGACCGAGTAGGGCAGAAGGTCAGTCCCGATCGCGGCGCTGTCGAGTTGCGCCTGCACCATCATCGCCTGCGCTTCGCCAATGAGCGCCGAAGCCGACTGGCGCAGCGCCTCTCCCTGCACGCCGCGCGCCGCGGCGTTGTCCCGCAGCGCGTCGGCCATGGCGCGCAGGTTCGCGACGCCGTTCAGCACCGTGCGCAAGCTCCCGATGGTCGCGTCGATGTTCGCGACTTCGCCCGCCGTCATCGTGCCGGTCGTGCTCACCACGACGTTGTCACCGTCGCCGACGTCGACCGTCATCTGCCGCTGGAGCGCGATGCTGCCGTTGGTGTCGTCGCAGATCACTTCATCCGCGCCGTCCCCCAGCGTGATCGAGACGGACGTGACGCTGGCGAACGGATGCGAGTAGTCCACGCCGATACCGTTCGCGCGGTCGTCCACCTGAAGCGTCGCCCCGCCGGGCGCGAGCGAAAGACGCACGTCGTCGTCGCAGGGAGTCCCGGTGATCGTGAGCACCCCGCCCGAAAGCGTGACCACGACGTTCTGCCCCCCGCAGCTGTGGGCCGCGAGGTGCACGGCGAGCGAGTCCACCAGCGCGCATGGCACCAGCAGGTCCGCACGGCCATCGCCGCTCACGTCCGCGACCGCCATTCGAGTCGGGCCCGCTCCTGTCGCCACGGTCACGCGCGGGGCGAACGTTCCCCCGCCGGTACCGGCCAGGATCGACACGGTCTGGTCCGCGTAGTCGGTCACCGACAGGTCCTTCTGGCCGTCGAGGTCGAAGTCCGACGCCTCCACGGACAGCGGCTGGACTCCCGTCGTGTAGTCCGTGCGCGCGCCGAAGCCCCCACTGCCGTTGCCCGGAACCACCGACACCGTGTTGCTCGCGTAGTTCGCGACCAGTGCGTCGAGCGAGCCGTCCGCATTCACGTCGCTCAGCGAAACCCAGACCGGGTCGGAACCCACCGCGACGGTGCTCGCCGCCCCGAACCCGCCACCCACCGTGCCGAGCAGCACCGAGATGTTCGATGTCGAGCGGTTCGTCGTCACCACGTCCAGCCGGCCGTCGCCGTTGAGATCTCCCAGCGCGACGCCATAGGGGCGCGTCCCCGCGGCATAGCCCGTGGGAAAGCCGAGTCCGCCCGAGCCATTGCCCAGCAGGCGCAGGATCACATTCGAGGTCCAGCTCGCCACGATCACGTCGAGGTGTCCGTCACCGTTGACGTCAGCGAGGCGGCCACAGATCGGCCGGCTACCCGCGGTGTAGCTCGTCGCCGCGCCGAACGCGCCGCCGCCGGAACCGAGGAGCACCGACAGATTCGCCGAATCCCAGTTGCTCACCACCAGGTCGGGCACGCTGTCGTGGTTCAAGTCGCCGATCGCGACCGTGACCGGCTTGGTGCCCACGGTGTAGTCCGTACGAGCCGCGAACACCCCGCCGCCGGTGCCGAGCGCCACGGACACCGTGCCCGGCGAGTGGTCGTAGTTGACCCACGCCACATCCAGAATGCCGTCGGCATTCAGGTCCGCGACCGCAGGCGACGTCGGCCCCGTGCCCGTGTGGTACGCGGCGCGCGGCGCGAATGTCGGCGCGGCCGAGGCGAGAGAACCTCCGAACACCAGGGAGAGAGCCACGGCGAACAACTGGACGACCCAACCACGTCGCATGATCGCGGCGAGACGGTTCAAGGATTCCTCCCGGCGAGTGACAAAGTCACGGATGGAAGTGCTCGATCGCCGCGCGGCGGCGCGGAACGAGTGCTGCGGAGCGTGTGCTTGTCCGTTCGTGCTCAGTTCAACAGCAACAGTTTTCCGCTCGCCTTTTCGGCGCCGTCGACGCGGAGGCGCCACAGGTAGAGGCCCGACGGCAACCGCCGCCCGGAGTCCCCCCTCGCGTCCCAGCGCAACGCGTGCCGCCCCGGTTCGAGTGACTGCGCGAGCAGCTTGCGCACACGGCGCCCCTGCGAGTCGTAGACCTCCAGCTGTACGGCCGCACGGAGACCCGTCGTGAACTCGATGTTCGCCTCGCCTCGGAACGGATTCGGCCAGCCACGCGTCCCGGACAGCACCGGCGTGTCGGCCCCTCCGATGTGCAGGTCGCACATGGGCCGATCACGCAGCAGCAGGTCGTAGGCATAGTCGCATGCCATCTTGGTTTCCCAACCGATGAGCCGCTGGTACGTGCGCTTGCGCAGCGCCAGCCGGCACTTGCGACCCGGGTGCTTTCGCACGCACTTCGAACCCTTGACTTCGACCTGCGCGAGACCGTCCGTCACGACCGAGCTGTTGCGATTGAGCAGCGGCGCGGTATCCCACGATGGGCCGTAGTTGTCGTAGATGGCGTCGTCGTTGATCACGCGGACCTCTTCCGTGTTCGCGTGACCCTTCGTCGGCGTGTACCGGCCGTTGCTCCACTGATCGTTGTAGTCGATCGTGGTCTGGCTCGACGGCTGATCGAACAGGTCGGACCAGTTGAGCGTCAGCGAGAAGTGGTCGATCGCGCCTTGGACGAAGCTGTAGTGACGCGGGTAGCGCAGGTTCGGGTTGAGCGAGTCCACCCAGACCGGAGTTGCAGTCGGCAGGTGCCACGGCTGCAGCATGCCCGTCGGCGAGATCTTGTCGGTGGAGCCACTGGCGACACGCGTGAGGAAGCGGTCCCAGTGTTCGGGCCAGCCGGGCAGCGGATCGGCCTTCTTCGCATCGCGCAACTGATCGCGCCTGTAGCCTCGCTTGCGCGGCGGCGAAAGACCGACATCCACGACCGCGCGTCCCGCGACTTTGCGAGGGCCGACGCGCAGGTACCCGCTCGGCCAGAACTCGTTCGACAGGGGATTCGCGGTCTGCGCGTTCATGTTGACGACGCCGTCGTCCTGCCCGGGCAGCAGTTTCGCCTTGGCGAACTTGTAGAAGCTCGGATGGCCGCCGGCGATGGTCACGGTTCGGGTGGGCACCATCTGCATGAACTGTCCCCAGCGCTTCAGCATCGTGGCGGGATCGAGATCCACGCTGACTCCACTCCACGGCGCCTCCGGCTGCGGCCAGCCGTCACAGTTCGAACCGCTCGCCCCGAGCATCTGGTTCACGAGCACGCACATATCGTGACCACCCTGGAACGCGTTGGCGATCACGCTGTGACGAGTGATCCCCAGCAGCATCGTCGCCTCGTACGATCCTCCGAATGCAGCGTCGATGGCCACGTGGGCCTTGGCTCGCTCCGCGATGAACTGCGCGTTCAGCCACGGCAGGTTGGCGGCCGCGGCGAGCGTCACGTCGGTGATCGGGCCGCCCGTCGAGTGCGAAACGAACACGAGTCCGCGGGAACCGAAGTTGTTGGCGCCCAGTTGGCCGTTCGAGGGGTCCACGACCCCCTGACCGTGGATCATGGCATCGGATACCTGGGTGAGAATGGCGTGCACACCCGTCCACAGAGGCTGGTTCGAGGACCATGACACGACGAGGTAGCGGTTCTTGTAGCCCTTGTCCGAGAGGAACTTCTTGATGTGCGGCTGCCAGTACTTGTAGGCGCCGCGACTCCAGTACTGCGACATGCCGCCGTAGAAGGAGGGGTTCGCCGTCCAGCCCGGCGAGCCGTTCGTTCTCACCCAGTCCACAGTGGCCGAGTCGTTCGTGCCGAACATCTTCTCCTGAATTGGTGTCGTTCGATATCCGTGGACGAAGACGATGTCGCGGCCGCCGAACGCGAGCGAGAGGTCCGCCGGAGGGCAGGGCTGCAGCGGCAGAGCGACGTAGTTCCCCCCGGCGGCCGTCGAATCGGTGATGGGGGGCGGGCTGTTCGCCACTATTTCGGACACCCGCTCGCTCCAGGTGCTGATCGAGTCGGTGAAGGCCTGTTCGGTCAGCGTCTCGAGTCCGAGTTCCACCGCGTCCTCGTCCCACGGATCGTCGGTGTCCACCGAGTCCGGCTCGCCCCCGATCGACGGATTGCACGGCAGATTGTCCAGCCACTCGTCGGTCGAAGTGTCCGTGCCGGGATAGAGCGTTCCCGTGGGCGTGCTCGAGTCGTCGGCCTCCGGATTGTTCCAGGCCAGAGGATCACCGCCGGCGGGGACGATGACTTCACCCAGTGAATCGAGCAGGGCGTACACGTCCGGACACGGAGAGCACCACTCCCACGTGTCACCCAGAGGCGCCATCAGGACGGGCCCGGTGAATCCGCCGAACAGCAGCATGTGGTCGTTGAAGTGGTCGTACGCCATGGCGTGACCGATCTGTGGCATGACCCCGTCCGGCAGGTCCACCCACCGGCCGCCGGTCCAGCGCCACGTGTGCTGGTCGGCATCCGGACCCACGCCGCCGTAGAGCACGACATTGCCACCCTCCGCGCCATACATGAGCGCGTGTCCCGATCGCGCTCCGGGCCCGTCGGGATCCGCAGGCATTTCGAACCAATACGTTCCGTCGTAGAGCCAGAGGTCGCTTTCGGTGCCGGCGGCGCTGCTGCCGCCATGGAGCATCGTGAGCCCGCTCTCCTGATCGAACGTCATTCCGAAATCGGCACGAGCCGATGGCGCCGTGCCCCCGGTGACCGGCGTCCATGAGGTGCCGTCCCACTCCCACGTGTCGCCCAGGAAGCCGCCGTCGAAGCCGCCGAACATCACGACGCGGCCCCGATTCTCGTCGTACGCCAGTTCATGCCCCCAGCGCGCCGGAGGCCCGAAGGCGGAAACGAGCGCCCAGGTGCCGCTCACGCGGTCAAACTCCCACGTGTCCCCGAGCGCGCCCGTACCACTGAACCCGCCGAACATCACGACCCGACGGCGCACACGGTCATAGGTCATCGCATGGCGCGAACGAGCGGGCGGTGTGACGCCCGGCGACAGCTGGCTCCATGAAATGCCATCCCAGCGCCACGTGTCGCCAAACGTCGTCAGGCCGTCGGTCCCGCCGAACAGCAGGATGTTCTCGTAGTCGTAGTCCGACGCGAGCGCGGTGTCGAAGCGCGGTGACGGCCCGCTGTTCGCGACGATGCGCCACTGGCCCGCGGCGCATTCGGAATCGGCGGGGCAACTCGAGACCGGCAGCACGTTGCAGAGCAGCACGCCATCGGCGTAGATCGCGGCCGTGCACCCGGCAACGGCGTTCAGCGTGCAGATGCAGAGGTGCGCGGACCCGCTGCTGTCGCTCGACGTTCGCGCCGTCTTCGCGATCCCGTTGACGATGATGCCCGGGGGCTGCGAGGGGCAGAAATCGATCGCGCACGCCGAAAAGTCCACCACCACGTTG
The DNA here is from genome assembly GCA_020849095.1 of Candidatus Eiseniibacteriota bacterium. GTDB lineage: Bacteria > Eisenbacteria > RBG-16-71-46 > RBG-16-71-46 > RBG-16-71-46 > CAIXRL01. Next base: position 3,936 of record JADLGX010000597.1, on the reverse strand, counting down.
GAGCCGGCGATCGGGTTGTTGGCGAGGTCCCGCACGATGACGTCGAAGCAGCAATCGCCGTGCGCACCAGTCGTGACTCGAGTCGGACAGGTCGAGTTGGCCGCGCTGGGCACCTGCACGAGCGGCGGCCCCGTGTTGAGATGCACGGCCAGCGATTCGGCGACGGCACAAGGCACCAACAGGTCGGGCCAGCCGTCTCCGCTCACGTCGGCGATCGCCAGATGTGCCGGACCCGCGGCGGTCGTCACGGCCACACGCGGCGTGAATGCTCCGCCTCCGAGTCCCGCGAAGAGTGACAGCGCCTGGCCTGCGTAGTCGCTGACCACGGCATCCAGCGCGCCGTCGAGGTCGAGGTCCGACACCCCCACCGAAAGCGGCTGTGCGCCCGTCGCGTAGTCGGTCCGGGCGCCGAATCCCCCGCCACCGTTGCCCGGCAGCACCGACAGCGTGTTGCTGGTGAAGTTGGTCACCACCGCGTCGAGCGCCCCGTCTCCGCTCACGTCACTCAATGCCACCCAGATCGGATCCGAACCCACTGTCACCGAGCTTGCGGCGCCGAACCCTCCACTGACGGTGCCGAGCAGCACCGAAATGTTCGTCGTCGAGCGGTTCGCCGCCACCGCGTCCAGACGCCCGTCGCCGTTGAGGTCGCCCAATGCCAGGCCGTAGGGATGCGAGCCCGCCGCGTAGCTGGTCGCCGCTCCGAGCCCGCCCGCGCCGTTGCCGAGCAGACGCTTGAGCACGTTCGAGCTCCAATCCGCAACCACGACGTCGAGATGACCGTCCCCGTTCAGGTCGGCGAGCCTCCCGCAAATCGGGCGTCCGCTCCCGGTGGAGTAGTGCGCCGCGGCGCCGAATGCGCCGCCCCCGGTGCCGAGCAGCACCGACACGTTCGCCGAGCTCCAGTTGCTCACCACGAGATCGGGCAGACCATCGTGATTGAGATCACCGATAGCGATCGTCGCGGGGTTGCTTCCGGCCGCGTAGTCCGCGCGCGCCCCGAACGTTCCGCCCCCGGTTCCGAGCGCCACGGACACCGTGTTCGAGGTGAGTCCGTAGTTCGTCCACGTCACGTCGGGAATGCCGTCGCCGTTGAGGTCCGCGACCGCCGCCGCCTGCGGCGATGCTCCCGTGCGGTAGTCCACGCGCGGCGCGAATGTGGGCGCGGCCCAGGCGGACGAGGCGAATACCACGGTGACGAAAAGGCAATTGCCGACAACACGCACGAGCGGCGTCATGAGCAGGCGATCCCCCACGGAAGATGGATTCGTGTGGATGCTGGCCGGCGAACCGGCTGCGGCTTCGGATGCGATCTGGCCGCCCGCTCGACAAATATCCGAGCATCAATCGCTGCGTCAGGGGCGGCCACCCCGGGGATGTCCTGCTGAGGACATGATAATCCCCTGACACGCGAAGGACGCCAGCAATATTTGCAGGCTTGCTCCGCCGCCCCTACACGAGTGAGCGTTCTCGCCAGAGTATCGAGATTCCGGGGGACACCGGCGCGTCCGAGTGAACAATACGAACGTTGTCCCAAACACACAGCCCGCACTCGGGCAGGCACTCGTCATCCAGCATTTTGCCCGGGATGATTCGCGCGAATATCGCTCAACTGCGAACCGCCGCCGCCCTCAGGGCCGCGTCATCAGCACCCGGCGAGTGAGGCGAAACGCCGGCCCCTGTGCGCGGACGAAGAACACACCTCGACACTCCCCCCCCCCGCCGGCATCACGTCCATTCCAGACGAGCGCGTGCACGCCGGATTCACGCACGCCCCGGGCCAGCGTCGCCACGCGCCGCCCGGCGACGTCGAATACGGCCGCGTCGATGTCCGAACGCTCCGCCAGCGTGAGCAACAACTGCACGCGCTCATGCGCTGGATTGGGCCACGCGGGCCCCAGTTGAGCGACCGCGGAGTTCGCGCGCGGGACGCCCGTCGTGGGCAGGGTGTAATCATGACCGCTGGTGGCGGTCAACTGCGCGTTCACGCCGGTGGTGAGCACCTCGATCTGGACCGAGGTGGAAGCGCCGGTAAAGATCGTCCAGGTGTGCTCGCTGTCGTAGCAGTCCTGGCTTCCGCCCGCGCAGAACCGCTGCAGCGCGAGGGTGCTGAGTGTCACCGAGAGCGGGTGCGAGTAGCCCACGAGCATCGTCGTGTCGAACACCTTGGTGTCGGCGATGGACAGGTGATCCACGACCTGCACCGTGCCCGCGGAGCCCCCGACACTGGCGACGGTCTGGCCCTGGAGCGACGCGCGCGCGTCGTAGGAGTATCCGCCGTGTCCGTTCACCTCCCCCTCGAGCCGCATCGTCACGCGCACCTGCACCGGCGAGCCGTAGGGCAGGGACGCGGTCGCGATCAGTGTATCCGTGGACTCGGAGCCACTGCGGGCGTCGTTGCAGACCTGCTGGAAGTTGTTGAACTGCGATCCGCAACCGCGGATCCGCGAATACGAACTCAGCGCCCCGGCAACGGCCGATGCCCCCGCGTGGCTCTCCCCCGCCGCCCCGGCAGCCTGCCGGGCGATCTCGGCCAGCGCGGTAACAGGTCCCGAGTGGGTCTCGGAGGTCTCGTACGACCATGCCCAGGCGGTGAGGCTCGCGGCGCGTGCCTCCCCCTGCAGCACGAAGGCGGTCAGGAGCAACAGGGTCGAGAGTGGCCGGGCGAGTCTCATGGCGAGTGCTCCGGGGGGGCGGTGAGGTTCGGGCGCGGGACTTCCAGAAGAACAAGCGCAGGAACGCGGGCAATCGGACCATCGGTCCGGTCACTCCGCACTCCTCCATTCCGGGACGGCCGCCCCGGTTGCCAGCCTTGGCGCACCCCCGGCCCCTCCGGCTGGCCGGTCCGCCGGAGCGTCAGTCCGTGCGCACGATTCGGCGCGTGGCGGCGAATCCCGGGGACTCGAGCTTCGCGAAGTACAGCCCGGCCGCGACCGGCCGTCCGCCGTCATCACGCCCATCCCAGCGAATCGCGTGCTCGCCAGCCTCGAGCGAGCCGCTCACCAGCGTCCGCACGCGGCGGCCGCCGGCGTCGTACAGCGCGAGGCTCACGCGGCCCGCGCTCGAAAGACCGAAGCGCAGCGCGGCCGGGCCGCGCGCGGGATTGGCGCCCGCGAGTTCGAGGAAGGCGCGCGACGGCCTGCTTCCGTCGGCCGCGAGCGTGCCACTCGGCGTGAGCGTGGCGACCGGCGACTCATTGCCGTGTTCGTCCACTGCCGTGAGCTTGTAGATGTAGGGTGCGGCCGCGGCGTCCACCTAGCCCGTGTCGGGCAGGTCGGCGACGAAGTTCGCCGGGCCCGGAACGAACCCGGGTGTCGAGCCGCGATACAGCCGATAGCCCGCGAGGTCGGCCTCGTGGTTCGGGTTCCAGTGCAGCGCGGTGGAGCCGGCGCCGTACTGATCCGTGAACGGCGCGGGCGCGGCCGGCGCGAGGTTGTCCACCGAGTAGCCCGAGTCGGGTGCGGAGAACCAGTGGTCGGCCGCCACCGAGGTGCCGTTGCTCGCTTCGACCATGAACGCGGTGCGCGGGAACGAGCCCGGCACCGAGTCGCTCGTGGTCGAGGCCACGAAGCTGTACGCGGACAGCCCGGCCGCCGACTGCGTGCCGACGATCTCCCACGCGTAGTTGGGCGCCGCGCTCGGCAAGATGAGCAGAGCGTCGTTCGCGGCGGCTTCGTCGGGGTCGGACGAGAACGCGCGGGTGAGCGCCTGGGCCTGCGCGAGCGCCGAAGGGACCGAGCGCCAGATGCGGTAGTCGAACACGCCGAACTGCGGATCGGCGTCGAGCCAGCTGTTCGACCACGACAATTTCACGAAGCCGCCCTGATCGTTCTTCACGTCCTTCACGCCGGTGATGCGGGGCTCGGGGTTGCCGAGCTGGCCATAGCGCTCGATGCGCATCGCCGAGAGGTCGAAGTCGATGCCGTTGGGCGGGTC
>JADLGX010000596.1 GCA_020849095.1 Candidatus Eiseniibacteriota bacterium | reverse complement strand
CTGCTGCCGTATCTCGAACGCCACGCGATTCCGCTCGTGCTTCTGGTCACGCAGCCGGGTTCGCCCCTGGCCGGCCGCGCCAGCGTCGCGCTCGTGCTGGGCCCGGCGGCCGAGGCGTGCCCGCACGACCTGACCCCCACGACCAGCATCACGCTCACCCAGGTGATGGGGGACTGCCTCGCGATCGCGCTCATGGAGCGGCGCGGATTCGCGGCCGAGGACTTCCGCTTCCTGCACCCGGGCGGGGTGATCGGCCACTCCGCCGCCCGCCGCGTGGGCGAGCTCATGCATGCCGGGGACGGGCTGCCCTGCGTGGGCGAGAAGGCCGCGCTTCGCGACGTCATGCTCGAGATCATGAACAAGCGCCTCGGCATCACCACGGTCGTGGACGGCGCCGGCCGGCTGTCCGGCGTGGTCACCGACGGCGACTTCAAGCGCATGCTGCTCAAGCATCCCGATCCCTGGGGGCTGACGGCCGCGGATCTCATGTCGCGAACGCCCAGCATCATCTCCTCCGACGCCCTCGTGGCCAGCGCCGTGCGCACGATGGAGGAGCGGCCCGAGGGACCGATCACCGCGCTCGTGGTGGTCGGCGACGACCGCGAGCCGCTCGGCGTGCTCCACCTGCACGACTGCCTCCGCTCGCGCTGAGGCGCTCAGCGGCGCAGGAACTCGAGCACGCGCGGATTCACCAGGTCGGGCCGTTCGATCATCGCGCCGTGGGATGCGCCGGGCACGATCCACACCTGCGCGCCGGGAATGGCCTTCGCCAGCGCCTCGGTGTGGTCGAGCCGGATGACGTCGTTCTCTCCGGCGCACACGAGCACCTTGGCGCGGATGCGCCCCAGGTCGGTGGGGGTCCAGTCCGGCTGGGTGCGCCACAGCGCGAGCACGCGCGTCATGGCCTCGACGTAGCGCGAGGTGTCGGGCGCGAGCTGGGTCCAGCCGTCGCGCGTTCCCGTGCCGAGCGATTCGGGCGTGGCGTTGGCCGCCCACGTGCGGTCCGGCTCGCGCAGGCCGCCGGGCGAGAAGTTGGCCCCGAAGGTGACCACGTGATTCACGCGGTCGGGGTGATTCATGGCCAGGTCGAGCCCGATGTTGGCGCCGTCACTCCAGCCCATCACGTCGACCCGGCGGACGCCCAGATGATCGAGCAGGGCGATCATGTCCTCGGCCATCTCGTGGTAGGTCAGCGTGTCCGCACGGCAGCTCGTGCGGCCCTGGTCGCAGCAGTCCGGCACGATCAGGCGATGGTGGCGCGCGAAGTCGGACACCTGCTTGGAGAACTGCAGTCCGTTCCCGGCCCCACCGTGGATGAGGAGCAGGGGGGAGCCCTTGCCGTGCAGCTCGTAGTAGGTGCGGATGCCCCGCGCCTCGAAATGGCGCCCGGGCAGGGGGGCTGCGCGGACGAGGGCGGGCAGGACCAGGGGCAGCAGGAGCAGGAGCGTGGACAGGGCGGAATGCCAGCGGAAGGTGCGCATGCGGGAAACCTAGCACGCGCCGGACCCGGCCCCCGGATGGAGGGGAATCCCGGGCGCTGCCGGGCACGTCCAAGGGGGCGACGCTCCCGCGACGCCCCCGGCAATCCGTGGTCAAGAGGAAGCGCCGGAACTCCGATAAGTTCATGGGAGCACCAATGATGTTCGTGGCACATGCTGTGCTTGCGCAGGCCCGGCGCGATTGTTAGCGTGCCTTCGCAAGCACATGGAGTGCGGCATTCAGGCGTCGTCATCCCGACCGGACCATTCATGACCTCTCGATCCCTGCGTTTCCCGCAAGTGGGCGCCCTGGTGCTGGCCGCCCTGCTCGCCGGCGCCGTCGCGGGATGCGGGCCCGGCCGGGAACAGCGGCCCATGGGATCGGCGGCCGAGATGCCCGACCAGGAGGTCAGCGACTTCGTGCTGACCGAGACGGACCAGGGCGCCCCGCAATGGACGCTGCACGCCAAGTACGCGGCCACCTACACGTCGCGCAGCGTGGTGGTCGCCCGCGACATTCGCGTGGACTTCTTCGACGAGAAGGGCCAGCGTTCTTCCGAGCTGACGGCCCGCGAGGGCGAGATCCAGCAGAGCACGCGCGACATGACCGCGCGAGGGAACGTGGTGCTGAAGACGACGGAAGGCACCCGGATGACCACGCAGGAAATGCACTTCAGCAACACCCAGCAGCTCATCACGTCGTCGAAGCTCGTGCGCGTGGAGCGCGACGGAAGCACGCTCGAGGGCGTGGGTTTCTCGAGCGATCCCGACCTGCGCCGCTTCGAGTTCAAGTCCCAGGTGGACGCCACCGTTCGCACCCGGAACGGCGCGGTCATCGAGACCCGGAAGCCGCAATGACCACGACCCCCGCCCCCGAAACCGCCACGCCCGGCGCCGTCGCCACCGAAGGACTGGTGGCCGAGGGTCTCGTGCGCTACTACGGCAAGTGGCGCGTCGTGGGCGGTGTCTCGCTCCAGGTCCGGCGTGGCGAAGTGGTCGGCCTGCTCGGCCCCAACGGCGCCGGCAAGTCCACGACCTTCCATATGATCGTCGGGCTGCTGCACCCCAACTCGGGCCGGATCAGCCTGGACGGCAAGGACATCACGGGCGAGCCCGTGTTCCGCCGCGCCCGGCTCGGGCTCGGGTACCTGGCGCAGGAACCCAGCATCTTCCGCCGGCTCACCGTTCGCGAGAACGTGCTGGCGGTGCTCGAGACCATGGCGCTGACCGCGGCCGAGCGGAAGGAACGGCTCGAGCAGCTGCTCGACGACCTGAACCTGTCCCATCTGGCCGACCGCCAGGCGACCAAGCTGTCGGGAGGCGAGCGCCGCCGCGTCGAGATCACGCGGGCGCTGGCGCGCCGCCCCTCCTTCATGCTCCTCGACGAGCCGTTCGTGGGAATCGATCCCATCGCGGTCGAGGAGATCCAGGACATCATCCACCGCCTTCGCGACCGCGGGCTGGGAGTGCTCATCACGGACCACAACGTCCGCGTCACACTCAACACCACCGATCGCTCGTACATCATGTTCGACGGCCGAATCCAGCTGTCGGGAACGGCAGAGGAACTCGCTGGGAACCCGCTCGCGCGGCAGTATTATCTCGGCGAAGGCTTCACGCTCTAGGGACGGAACGACATGGAAATGAAGCACTCGCTCCACCTGACCCAGCGGCAGTCACTCATCATGACGCCGCGCCTGCAGCAGGCGCTCAAGCTGCTGCAGGTGCCCACGCTCGAGCTGCAGCAGATCCTCAAGCAGGAGGTGCTGCAGAATCCGCTGCTCGAGGAAGTGGACGAAGTCACCGACCAGGAAGACCTGGATCGCGAGGACTCGCCCGAGGAGCAGGCGAACAAGGAAGCCGAGGACCCGGCCGACGAAGACCCGATCGACTGGAGCGAGTACATGCAGGACGGCACGCTCGACCGGACGTTCGTTCCGCAGAGCGAGACCAGCATGGAGTTCCTCGAGAAGGTGCCCGTCACGCGCACGACCCTGGCCGAGAGCCTGATCGAGCAGCTCCACTTCCTGAACCTGCCCGACGCCGTCATGCGCATCGCCGAGTTCCTCGTCTGCTCGCTGGACGACCGCGGCTGGGTCGTGACGCCGATGGACGAGATCGTGGACTCGCTGCAGGTGCCGCAGGAAGAGGTCGAGAAGGTGCTGCTCGTGGTGCAGGCGCTCGAGCCCGCCGGTGTCGGCGCCCGCGACCTGCGCGAGTGCCTGCTCATCCAGCTCGACGCCCGCGGCGATCGCGACACCATGCCGTGGCAGCTGATCCACGACCATTTCGACCATCTCGTGAACCGCCGCTTTCCCGAAATCGCCCGCATCCTCAAGGTGACGGGGGAGGACGTGCAGGCCGCCGCCGACGAGATCGCCACGCTCAATCCGCGGCCCGGCACCTCGGTGTCCGCAGACGATCCCAAGTACGTGACGCCCGACCTGCTCGTGGAGCGCGTGGACGAGGAGTACGTCGTCATGCTCAACGACCGGAACGTTCCGCGCCTGCGGATCTCGTCCGCGTACGAGAGCGTGATCAAGGAGAAGAAGAAGGCCGACGCGACGACCGAGCAGAAGCAGACCCGCGAGTTCATCCAGGGCAAGCTCAACGCGGCCAAGTGGCTCATCTCGACCATCGAGCAGCGCCGCCGCACGATGATCAAGGTGATGAACTGCATCGTCCGCGAGCAGCGCGAGTTCTTCGACAAGGGCATCGCGTTCCTGCGGCCGCTCACGCTGGCCGCCGTCGCCCGCCAGATCGACATGCACGAATCCACGGTGAGCCGCGTGTGCAGCGGCAAGTACGTGCAGACTCCACGCGGAGTGTTCGAGCTCAAGTTCTTCTTCTCGAGCGGTCTCGAGACGGACGACGGCGAGGACGTTTCCGCGCGTACGGCGAAGAACATCATCAAGACGCTCATCGACGAGGAGGACAAGAAGGACCCTCTGTCCGACCAGCGCATCGCGGAGCTCCTTCACGAGAAGGGGCTGCACATCGCCCGCCGGACGGTGGCGAAGTATCGCGAGCAGCTCAACATCCTGCCGGCGCGGTTCCGCCGGCGGGTGGCCTGATCACCCGCATCGTCCCTCACGTTTCGGATTCGTCCGCGAGGAGGAGTACCGTGCAGATCAGCATCACGGCTCGTCAGTGCGAAATCACTTCCGGAATCCGGCAGTTCGCCCAGCAGCGGCTCGAGAAGCTCGAGAAGTTCGCATCCGACATCCACGGCGTGCACCTCATCGTCAGCCTGCAGCACGGTGAGCACTCCGCGGAGATCAAGCTGAGGTTGAATGGCCACGAGCTGGTGTCCACCCAGGAGCACGCGGAAGCCGGCGCCGCCATCGAGCGCGCCGTCGACCGAATGGAAGAGCAGCTGCGGCGCCACAAGGACAAGCGCACGGCCCGCAAGCACCAGAGCGTGAAGACGGCCGGCGCGGACGGCGCCCCGGCATCCCACGACGACCTCGACGAGGAACTCGACTGACGTGAAGACTCTCGGCGTCGCCCGCCTCTTCGAAGACCAGCGCGAAGACCTGCAGCTCGACCTGCTCACCGAGTCGCTCGCCTCCAAGCGGGAGATCACGGTCAGCGACATCAACCGTCCCGGCATGGCCCTGATGGGCTTCGTCGAGAACTTCCTGCCCGAGCGAATCCAGATCCTCGCGCAGACCGAGCTGACCTACCTGGCCACGCTGTCGCCCGAGGGGGTGCGGGAATCCATCGACCGCCTCTTCCGCTTCACGATGCCGCTGATCGTGGTGTGCAAGGCGCTCGAGGTGCCGCCCTATCTCGTGCAGCGCGCCAACGAATGCGGTTGCCCCGTGCTGCGCACTCCGCAGAGCACGACGCCGTTCATCCATTCGCTCACCAGCTATCTCGACCACATGTTCGCGCCCACGGTGAGCGTTCACGGCTCGCTGGTGGACGTCTACGGCTGCGGCCTCATGTTCACGGGCCGCAGCGCCATCGGAAAGTCGGAGACCGCGCTCGACCTGGTCGAGCGCGGCCACCGTCTGGTCGCCGACGACATCGTCACGATCACGCGCCGCCACGGCGACGTGCTGACCGGGACGGGCAACCAGCTCCTGCGGCACCACATGGAGATCCGCGGGCTGGGCATCATCGACGTCCAGTCCATCTTCGGGATCCGCTCGATCCGACTGCAGAAGCGCGTCGAGGTCGAGGTCAACCTCCGCGAATGGTCCGACGAGGAGGAGTACGAGCGCGTCGGCATCGACGAGAAGAAGACCACGATCCTCGGCGTCGAGATCCCGCTCGTGCAGGTGCCCATCACGCCCGGCAAGAACATCACGGTGATTGCCGAGGTGATCGCGCTGCATTACCTGGTCAAGGTGTACGGCGGCTTCTCGCCGGCGGAAAAGCTCAACCAGCACATGCTCGAGGTGATGAAGCGCAAGAGCGCCGCGCGCGCCTGGGTGCGGGAGGACACGGAGTGAGCGTCTCCCCGCAGGGCCCCGCCGGAGGCGGCGAGACGCGCACGGGAGTCGTTCCCGCGCTGCTCGTGATGCACTCCGAGCTCGCGTCCGCGCTCATTCACGCCGCGACGGCGGTCTACGGACCCGTCGAGGGTGTGCCCGTGCTGTCCAACAGCGGCCTGTCGCGGGAGGCGCTCGAGGAGCGCATCGTCGGCGAGGTGGCCGGCTGGACGCACGGCGGCCTCGTCCTGACCGATTTCTGGGGAGGCTCCTGCCACACCTGCGGACTCAAGGCGACCCGCGGCCGTGGCGAGGTGCTCCTGCTGACGGGCGTGAACCTGCCCGTGCTTCTCGACTACCTGCACAACCGCGACAAGTACTCCCCGGCCGAGCTGGCCGAGCGCCTGCAGCTGAAGGGCCGCGAGAGCATCCGCGCCCAGCGCTGCTCCGACCGATGAGCTGGGTCCTCCACCGGATCGACGACCGGCTGATCCACGGTCAGGTGCTCGTCGCGTGGGGCGCGCGGCTTTCGCCCCAGCGCATCTGCATCGCGGACGACGCGGTCGCGGCCAGCGAGTGGGAGCGGCAGCTCTACGCGGACGCCGCCCCCGGTATCGCCGTCAGCGTCCTGACCGTCGCAGAGGCGGCGGCGGCGCACGCGGCGGAGTCCGCTTCGCCGGGCGGAGCATTCCTGCTGGTGCGTGACCTCGCGTCGGCGCTGCGGCTCGCGGAGGCCGGCGCGGTGATCGGCACGTTCAACGTGGGCGGGCTGCACTACGCCACCGGCAAGACCAAGGTCGCCGAGTACGTCTACCTGGATGACGAGGATCGCGCCGCGGCGCGCGCCCTGCTCGCGCGCGGCGTGTCCCTCGACGTGCAGGACGTGCCCGCGACGCGCGCGGTGCCGCTGGCCTCGCTCGAGCCGCTGCAGTGAACGCCAACCTGGCGTTTCCGGCGACCGTCCTCCTGGGCGGTGTCGCCGCGCTCGACGCGACGCCCGTGGCGCAGACGCTGCTCTCGCAGCCGCTCGTCACCGCGACGCTGCTCGGCTGGATCTGGGGCGACTGGCAGACGGCCTTCTCGGTGGGCGTGGTGCTGCAGATCCTGGCGGCCAGCACGCTGCCCGTGGGCTCGCGCACTCCCGAGGATTACGCGACCGGCGGCGTCGTCGGCACCGGTGTCGCGCTGGCCCTGGCGCACGGCGTGCAGATGCAGCCGTGGCGCGACTCGGCCGCCCTGGCCGGCGTCATGACCGGGCTGGTCGCCGCCACGACGGGCGTGCCGCTCATCCGCTGGCAGCGGCGCCGCAACGAGGGGCTCAGCCGCTGGTGCGAGGCGGAACTTCGCGCGGGCCGTGAACGCTCGCTCGGCGAAGCCAACCTGGCGGGCGCCGCCATGGCGTTCGGCATCGGCGTGGCCTACGTGGCGCTCTGGCTCGCCGTGGGCTCGTTCGGCCTTCGCGGGCTCGTCGAGCAGGAGTCGCTGCGGTTCTCGCGCGCCTGGACGGTGCTGCAGCCGCTCTGGCTCGGCTTCGGTCTCGCGCAGCTGCTGTCGGCGTTCGTGCAGCGCCGGCTCACGCGGGCGGCCGTCTTCGGCGCCTCGCTCATCGGCGCGTGGCTCACGCTCGTGATGGGGATGCCCTGATGGCGCGACTGGACCAGTCGGTCTTCCTGCGCGTCGCGGCGCGCGCCAACTTCCTGCAGGCGACGTGGAACTTCGAGCGCCAGCAGGGGGTGGGCTGGGCGTACGCGCTCCAGCCCGTGATCGAGGCGCTGTATCCCGACGCGGCCGTGCGGCGCGAGCGCCTCGCGGAACACACGGCCTACTTCAACACCCAGCCCACGCTGGCCTCGCTGGCGCTGGGCGCCGCGGCCCGCCTGGAGGAGCAGCGCGCCGCCGGGACCGGGCCCGATGCCGCCGCCATGGGGCGCATCAAGGGCGTGCTCGGCTCCACGCTGGCCGCCCTGGGCGACCGGCTGTTCTGGTTCTCGCTCCGCCCGTTCGCCGCGGCGCTCGGCGTGCTGATCGCGCTCGCGCGGCCCGAGTCCGCCGCGGGAGCGATCGTGCTTTGGTCGGTGTACGCGGTGCCGCATCTGGCGCTGCGGTTCGCCGGCGTCGGCATCGGCTACCACCGCGGCGCCGGCGTGCTGGGCGGCCGGCTGCGCGACTACCTCGAGACCGCCGTCACCATCCTGGCTTACGCCGGCTGCATCGTGCTGGGCGTGGCCGTGGCCTGGTCCCTTGCGCCGGGAGGCGAACCGCGCACGATCGCGGTACAGTCCGCCGTCGCCGGTGGCCTGGGGGTGGGCCTGTTGTCCGCCCAGCGCGCCCGGCCTTCGCCCACGCAGTGGGCGCTCGGCATGGGAGTACTGGGAATCCTCGCAGCCTGGCAGCGACTGGCCTGATTCACCCGGAGGAAGCGTTGGCCGAGATACAGCTCGTCATCCGAAACCAGCTGGGCCTGCACGCGCGCGCCTGCGCGCTGTTCGTCAAGGCGGCGTCCAAGTTCAAGTCCGAGATCCTCGTGGCGCGGGACGACCTCGAGGTGAACGGCAAGAGCATCATGGGTGTCATGATGCTGGCGGCAGAGGAAGGCGCGACCATTCTCGTGAAGGCGAGCGGCCCGGACGAAGCCGAGGCGCTCGAGGCCATCCGTGAACTCGTCGACGGAAAGTTCGGGGGAGAGCCGTGAGATTCGAAGGCATCGCGGCGTCGCCTGGACTCGCGCTGGGACCGGTCTTCCGGTTCGAGCGCGAGATGCTCGCCGTGCGCGAAGTCGTGCTGGCGGAATCCGCGATCCCGGCCGAGATCGAGCGCTTTCACGCGGCGCTCGACGTTTCACGCAACGACCTCACGGGCATCCGTGACGGCATCGCGGCCGAGCTGGGCGAGCACGAAGCCCACATTTACGACGCCCACCTGATGATGCTCGACGATCCCGAGCTCGTGAAGAGCATCGAGAAGGGGATCCGGGAGGAGCGGCGCAACGCCGAGTTCATCTTCCGCGCCTACATGGGCCAGATGGCGGCGCACTTCGACAAGCTCGAGAACGAGTACCTGCGCGAGCGCCGCGACGACATCGTGGACTGCGAGCGCCGCGTGCTGCGCGAACTCCTGGGCACGGGCGGCAAGCACGTGGCCGAGATCGCCGAGCCCTCGATCGTGGTGTCGCACGATCTCGGGCCCAGCGAAGTCGCCATGCTTCCCCGCGACAAGGTGCTCGCGTTCGTGCTCGAAGTGGGCGGCCGGACCTCGCACGGCGCCATCGTCGCCCGCGGCCGCGGCATTCCCGCCGTGGTCAGCGTGCGTGACGCGCTGCAGCATCTCGCGCAGGGCACGATCGCCGCGGTGGACGGTTTCGAGGGGCTCGTCGAGGTGGAGCCCGACGAAGCCACGCGCGCGCGCTACGAAGCCCGCAAGATCCGGCTCGAGGCGCGCGCCCGCTCGCTCCAGACGATGCAGAACGAGAAGGCCGAGACCCGCGACGGCAAGCGTCTCGAGCTGGGGGCCAATCTCGAGCTGCCGGAGGACGTCTACGGCGCCGAAATCGTGGGCGCCGACGGCATCGGGCTGTTCCGCACCGAGTTCTTCTACATGAACCGCACGGACCTGCCGAACGAAGAAGAACAGTACGCGGCCTATCGCATGGTGACCGAGCGCATGGGCGGCAAGCCCGTGATCTTCCGCACCATGGACCTGGGCGGCGACAAGGTGGCGTCGTATCTCGGTGTGACGCACGAGACCAATCCGTTTCTCGGCATGCGCGGCATCCGGCTGGCGCTGACCAGCCCCGAGATGTTCCGGACCCAGATCCGCGCGATCTACCGCGCGAGCGCGCACGGCCGCGTGCGCCTGATGTTCCCCATGGTTTCGAGCGTGGACGAACTGCTGCGCGCGCTGCAGCTGCGCGACGAGTCCCTCGCCACGCTGCGCGCGCGCGGGCAGGCATTCGACGAGAACGTCGAAGTGGGGATCATGATCGAGACCCCGAGCGCCGTGTGGATGGCCGACGCGCTGGCCCAGCACGCGCAGTTCTTCTCGATCGGCTCCAACGACCT
>JADLGX010000595.1 GCA_020849095.1 Candidatus Eiseniibacteriota bacterium | reverse complement strand
GCGCCCGTTCGACGACAACGCGCGCGCCGCGCGCTTCCTGGCCGAGCTGGGCGCCGCCGCGCGCGACCCCGCCATTTCCGGCGCGGGCCGCCGGGCGTGGGCGGCGTTCGCGAAGCAGTTCGACAAGCCGCGGCTCGAGACGGCGGAGTGGGCGCTCGCCGTGCGCGCCACGTGGGCGGACGACGGACCCGCGCGCAGCACGTGGGGCGAGGCGCCGCCGGCCCCGCCCAAGTCCGCGGTGAAGAAGCCCGCGCCCAAGAAGAAGCGCGCGACGGGAGCGAAGCGGCGCTGAATACCAATCGGCGCGGTCTCGAAGCGGCGAGAGAGCGTTCGGGCGATTGACGCTTCGCGAGCGGCGGCATACTTTCGCGGCGCCCTTCGTGTCCAACACCCCAAACCGGAGCACGCATGCGCAAAGTCCTGATCACGGGCGTCACCGGATTCGCCGGCAGCCATCTCGTGGAGTTCCTGCATTCGCGTGGCGATTGCGAAATCCACGGCATCTACCGCTGGCGCAGCCGCATGGAAAACATCGAGCACCTGACCGACCTGATCAAGCTGCACGAGTGCGACCTGCGCGACGCGATGAACACGTACGACACCATCGCGCGCATCCGCCCGGACTGGATCTTCCACCTGGCCGCGCAGTCGTTCGTGCCCACCTCGTGGGTGGCGCCCAGTGAATCGCTGAGCACCAACGTGCAGGCGCAGGTCAACATCTTCGAGGCCGTGCGCCGCCTGGGGCTCAAGACGCGCATCCAGCTGGCCTGCTCGTCCGAAGAGTACGGAATGGTGTATCCGGACGAGACGCCCATCAAGGAGACCAACCCGCTGCGGCCGCTGTCGCCCTACGCGGTGAGCAAGGTCGCGCAGGACATGCTGGGCTACCAGTACTGGATGAGCTGGAAGGTGGACTCCGTGCGCACGCGCGGGTTCAACCACGAGGGACCGCGCCGCGGCCCGGTGTTCGTGGCCAGCGACTTCGCCAAGCAGATCGCCGACATCGAGAAGGGCAAGAAGGCGCCCATCCTGCATGTGGGCAACCTCGAGGCCAAGCGCGACTTCACGGACGTGCGCGACATGGTGCGCGCGTACGTGCTCGCCCTGGAAAAGTGCGAGCCCGGCGAGGTGTACAACATCGCCAGCGGCAGCTGCTGGACCATCCAGGCGCTGCTCGATCACCTGCTCAGCCTGACCAAGCTGAAGATCGAAGTGAAGGAAGACCCGGCCCGCCTGCGTCCGAGCGACGTGCCCATCCTGCTCGGCGACAACAGCAAGTTCGTCAAGGCCACCGGCTGGCAGCCGACCATCAAGTTCGAGCAGACGCTGGCGGACATGCTGGAGTACTGGCGCTCGCGCTGACCACATGACGGCACCGGGCGGAGGACTCGCACGGAGGCTCGCTTCCAACACCCTGCACGCGGCCACCGGCCGCGTCGCAGGGTTGTTGCTTTGGCTCCTGCTGACGCCGCCGCTCTACCGGGCGCTGGGGCCGGACGGCTTCGCGGTGTGGTCGCTGTTCTACGCGCTCACGGGCTACCTGACCGCGCTCGACTTCGGGCTGTCGGGCGCCACGCTGCGCCACGTGGCGGCGGCGCGGGCGCGCAACGACGAGCGCTCGGCCGGCTCGTTCGCCACCGTGTCGCTGCTGGGCTACGCGGCGCTCGGCGCGGTGTGGATCGCGCTGGTGCCGGTGCTGCGCGACCCCGTCCTCACGTTCCTGCGCGTGCCCGACGCCGTGCGCGGCGCGGCCGACTTCGCGTTCCTGATGGGAGCGGTCGTGTTCATGCTCACCGGCTTCGGCATGACGCTGGTGGCCACGCTTCAGGCCTACGGCCGGTTCGACCTGGCCAACGTGACCACGCTCACCGCCACGCTGGTGCAAGGCGCGGGGCTGGCGCTGTGCATCGCCCGCGGCTGGGGCCTCGAGGGCGTGGTGACCTCGACCGCGGTGGGCTGGCTCGTGGCGATCGTGGTGGGCGCGATCGCGCTGCGCTCGGGCGCGAGCGCGTTCGTCTGGGCTTCGCCGGCGCGCTCGCTCGAGAAGCTGGGCGAGACCGTGCGCTTCGGCGCTCCGCTGCAGCTGGCCAATGTGCTCGCCGTGGCGCACCAGCAGCTCGACAAGGTGCTGCTCGCGCGCTTCGTGGCGCTGGGCGCGGTGGCGCCCTACGAACTGGGGCTGCGCATGGCCACGTCGGCCGCCACGTTTCCGCAGCTGCTCATGATGGCGCTGGTGCCCACCGCCGCGGCGTTTCACGCGGGCGGTGAGCGCGCGCGGCTGGCCGAGCTGCACGAGCGCGCCAACCGCTACGTGCTGTTTGCCGCCGTGATCGTGACCGCCGGTGTGCTGGCCGGGGCGCCGCGCCTGCTGACCGCGTGGCTCGGGCGCGCTGACGAACCCGCGGCGCTGGCTCTGCGCGGGCTCATGCTGGCCGCGTGCGCCGGGCTGGCCGCCGGCGTGGCGAGCGTGACCGCGCGCGGCGTGGGACGCACCGACCTGGAGGCCGAGTTCTCGGGCGTGGCGTTGGCCGTGCACCTGGCGCTCGGGTTGTGGCTGGTGCCCGCGCGCGGGCTGGAGGGCGCGCTGATCGCCGTGGTGGCCGGCAACGTGGTGGGCTCGATGTGGTTCCTGGCGCGACTGGCCACGGGATTGGGCTGGCCCTTCGTGCGCACGGTCGTGCGGCCGCTGGTGGTGCCCGGCGTGGCGATGGTGGCGGGCGTGCTCGCCGCCGCCGCCGTGGATCGCGCGTTGCCCGCCGCCCAAGGCCTGCTCGCGTGGGGTGGCGTGCTCGTAGTCGGGGCGGTGGCCGCGCTCGCGTGCGCGCTGGTGGCGCTGGGGCTTCGATACGTGGAATGGGCCGAGCTGCGCCGCCTTGCCGGCGCGCGGCCGGCGTAGAAGGACAGGGGAGGGAAGGCCCGACGATGCACTCGTACGAAGGACGCACCGTGCTGGTGACCGGCGCCGCCGGCTTTGTGGGCCCGCATCTCGCCCGCGCGCTGGTGAAGCGTGGCGC
>JADLGX010000594.1 GCA_020849095.1 Candidatus Eiseniibacteriota bacterium | reverse complement strand
GCTTGGTGAGCACGAGGTCGCTCAGCATGATCCGGCCGCCGCTCTTGAGCGCGCGGAACGCCTCGGCGAACACCTGCGGCTTGTCCGGCGACAGGTTGACCACGCAGTTGGAGATGATCACGTCCACGGAGCCGTCGGCCACCGGCAGGTGTTCGATCTCGCCCAGGCGGAACTCGACGTTGGTGATGTTCGCCCTGGCGGCGTTGGCGCGCGCGCGTTCGAGCATGGACGCGGTCATGTCCACGCCAATGACCCGGCCCGTCGGGCCCACTTCGCGGGCGGCGAGAAAGCAGTCGATACCCGCGCCCGAGCCCAGGTCGAGCACCACTTCGCCGGCACGCAGTGACGCGTGGGCGAGGGGGTTGCCGCAGCCCAGCCCCAGGTTGGCGCCCTCCGGCAGCGCCGCCGCCTGCTCCTTGGTGTAGCCCAGCTGCAGCATCACCGCGTCCACGTCACCCGGCGCGCAGCAGCCGCACGAGTTCTGCGTGCCGTCCGCCACCGCGCCGTACTTCTCGCGCACGACGGCGCGCACGTCGGAGCCTTCGGCAAGCGTCTCGGCAGCAGGCGTGTCGCTGCAGCACTCGGGACCGCAGCAGGCGGACTGGGTTTCCGTCACGACGGGAATCGTCTTCAGCACGTCACTCATGACAGTTCTCCTTTACCGGGCCGGAAGTGCGGCCACGAGCTTCTGGAACTTCTTCACGGCCTCGGGATTGATGCAGTAGCAGACGCGCGGCCCATCGATCTCGCCTTGGACGAGGCCCGCGTCTTTCAGGACCTTCAGGTGCTGTGACACCGTCGCCTGAGCCAGCGGCAGCGCCGACACGATCTGTCCGCACACGCACTCCCCTTCGGCAGCCAGCTGCCGAAGGATGGCCACGCGCGCCGGGTGTCCCAGTGCCTTGGCCAGTTCAGCCAGCTGTTCGTCGCCGGCCGTGATCGCGTCCTTCTGCTTCACAGGGGTCATGGTCACCTCCAGTTCTCCGCCCACGCTTCATCGTTCATCGGCAATCTACGATAAGAACTAGGTCCCGCGCCAGACAAGTTTCTGTCAGGTCAGGTGAGGTCATCAGCAGGGGGCGGGGGCGAAATCGCGACGAGGGCGAGAGCGAGGGGACGGGACTTTCGGGTGGTGGGGGGAGCGACGGGTACCTGGTCGCGATTTCGTCCCCGCCCCCTGCGGTCCTCGGCGTCACTTGAGAGGCCGTCAGCTTCACCGGCGAGGACACCGGCTGGCGAAGAAGGACGCAATGCACAATGCTGCGCGACATGATCGAACTACTCGTGGAACAACCGCTGGTGCTGCTGTTCGGCGTGCTCGCTCTCGGCTTCGCGGCGGGGCGGGTCAAAGTCGGCGGCGTGTCGCTTGGCGTGGCCGCGGTTCTCTTTGTCGGTCTGGCCGCCGGAGCCATGGATCCCCGACTGCAGCTGCCCGAGATCGTGCAGCGGTTCGGGCTCGTGTTATTCGTGTACACGGTCGGCGTGGCCAGCGGCCCCGGGTTCTTCGCGTCGTTCCGGCGGCGCGGACTGCGCGATGCGTCGTTCGCCATGGGCATGCTGGCCATCGGGGCACTCGTCGTCGTGCTCGCGTTCAAGCTGTTCGGGTTCTCGGCGGCGCGGGCGGGCGGACTCTTTGCCGGCGCGCTCACCAACACGCCGGCGCTCGCCGGAGTCATCGAACGGCTGCGCGACGTGGCGCATGGCGACGAAAAGCTGCTCGCCGATCCCGTCGTGGCCTACTCGCTCGCGTACCCCATGGGCGTGCTCGGGATCATCCTCGTGCTCGCCATGGCGCGCGAACGCTGGAAGAAGGAACTGGCGCTCTCCAAGCGCGGCAACACGCTCGACGTGCACAGCGTGCGCGTGCTGGACCCGGCCGCCTGCACCATGCCGCTCAACAAGCTCATCAAGCAGCGCGGATGGCGCGCGGTGTTCGCGCGGCGCCGGCGCGGCGCCGAGATGGACGTCATGCACGCCGACCAGCCGCTGCAGGTGGGCGACCTCGTCACCATCGTCGCCACGCCCGACGAGATCGCGCGCATCGCCGACGAGATCGGCGAGCCCGCCGAGGAGCAGATCGAACTCGACCGCTCCGATCTCGACTTCCGCCGCATCTTCGTGTCCGACCCGGCCACCGCCGGGCGGCCGCTGCGCACGCTCGAGCTGATGAAGCGCTTCGGCGCGCTCGTCACGCGCGTGCGCCGCGGCGATCTCGACCTGCTGCCCGAGTCCAACATGACACTGGAGCTGGGCGATCGCGTGCGCGTGCTGGCCGAGAGATCGCGCATGAAGGAAGTGGCGGCGTTCTTCGGCGACTCGTACCGCGCGCTGGCCGAGGTGGACGTGCTTTCGTTCGGCATCGGCATCGCGGCCGGACTGCTGCTGGGGCTCATTCCCATCCCGCTGCCGGGCGGCGGTTCGTTCCAGATCGGCATGGCGGGCGGTCCGCTGCTGGTGGGGCTCGCGCTGGGCGCGCTCGGGCGTTCGGGGCCGGTCGTGTGGCAGCTGCCGTTCAGCGCCAACCTCACGCTGCGCCAGATCGGCATCACGCTGTTCCTGGCCGGGGTGGGTACACGGTCGGGCTGGGTGTTCTCGCAGGCCCTCGGCGATCCCGGTGCGATCAAGCTGGTGCTGGCCGGCGCGGTGGTGACCATGTCCACGACCAGCGTTGCCCTGCTGGTGGGGCGCAAGCTGCTGCGCATTCCGGCGGCCAAGCTGTTCGGCATGGTGACGGGCATCCACACCCAGCCGGCGGCGCTCGCCTTTGCCACCGAGACGGCGGGCGATGACGGCCCCAACGCGGGCTACGCGGCGGTGTTCCCGTTTGCCACCATCGCCAAGATCCTGCTGGCCCAGCTGCTGGTCGAAATCCTGCGCTGAAGGGCGGCGTTCGGGGTGATTCCGGGCCCGGATTCGCCCCGAACCATGCCCGTTGACCCTGCTTTCGGGGCCCTCCTATACTCCCGCCCGCTCACGACACGCCGTGCGGCCTGCCTTCCGTCCATACCTTGCAGGGCCCGCGCTTACTCCGAACCTCCCAACCGGAGACATCCCGCATGGAAACCACGCAGACGCTGGTGAACACGTCCGTC
>JADLGX010000593.1 GCA_020849095.1 Candidatus Eiseniibacteriota bacterium | reverse complement strand
CTGGGCTCGCAGCGCGGCAAGTTCGTGGTGATGCGATGAACGCGGCGGCGAAGCGCGCGCGCGCATGGCTCGTCGCGATCGGCGCGGCGGGCGCGATCGTGCTGGCGGCCGGCTGCGGCGAAAAGGCGTCGCCCGTGGCGCCGCGCACCAACACGCCGCCGGCCGTGGTCGCGCTGTTTCCGCAGCCGCGCGCGACGCTGGTGCCCTACTTCACGCAGATCTACGCCCAGTTCGATCATGCGCTCGATCCCGCCACCGTGGATACCACGACGGTGTTCCTCAAGGTGGACACGCGCCGGCTGCCGGTTCGCGTCGAGTACATCCGTATCGTGAATCGCATCCAGGTCACGCCCCGCGTCGAGCTGGACCTGAACCGCACCTACACCGTCGAGATCCTCGGGCGCGTGAAGACGAGCGATGGGGATTCGCTCGGGCAGAAGCTGGTCTGGCAGTTCACCACGAACAACCTGCGGCGGATGTACCCGCTGACCCCGGTGCCGGGCGCTCTCGAAGGGCCGCACGCGTTGCTCACGTGGGGTGGCAACGGAGGTGCACAGAACTCGATCGTGTACGACGTGTACGCCGGGCCGGACTCCGTTGCCGTGAGGAATCGCACCGCCTTCCGGCGGCAGACCGGCGTATTCGTGAGCTACCTGCCGCGCGACAGCTGGCCGGCCGGCGAACGGGTCTTCTGGTCGGTGACCGCGCATCACCTGGGGACCGGCGAGCAGCTCGAGGGGCCAGTCAGCAGCTTCGTCGTCTTTCCGCAGGACGCGCCCATCGACAGCATGGAGGTGCCGGTTCTGGACTACGGCGGCGCCATCGCCGGTTCCTCCCAGCAGTTCTGCACGCAGGCCACGATTCGCAGCGGCCCCACCTTCAACAGTGGAATCCGCTTCGCGTTGACCGGAGCACTTCCTGGCCTGCGCGTCGCCAGCGCACGCGTGGTCATTCGCGCAAATCCGCTGAGTTCTCAGTCGCCCGGGCTCGACGTGACCTATCTGTGGTATGCGCAGAATGCATGGTCGAACTGCAGCTTTGCCGCGGGCGGGGCGCCTTACGCCGAGGTGAACGGTGAGCTGGCACTGGGGTCCGCCGACGAGCTCGCCGTCACTTTTCAATCGCCCGGCCTCGCGGCGTTCATCGAGGCTGCTGGGCGCTATGGCGGCTGGCACGGGTTGCTTCTGCGCGCGCCCGTGGGTACGACGATCTGGGACGTCAACTCGTTCACCGTTCCGCGCCCCAGCATGATGGTCTACTTCTATCGCCCCACGATCCCTTCCACCGACGCCAGATGACAAGCGAGCGTGAGGATTGCCTCCCGCGGGCGATTCGCGCTTGACCACCACAGGCGTGAAGCCGGAAAACTCCGCCACCATGACCCCACGAACTCCTGCCCGTCTCGCCGTCCCGTTCCTGCTGGTCGCCAGTCTCATGGCGGGCGCCATTCTCGTGCGCCCGGCCCCGGCCCAGACGATCAAGCCGTGGGCGCCTGCCAGCGACACGCTGCTCCAGCTCGCGTCCAACGCGCGCGTGCGCTTCCAGAAGCAGTTGGGGGACAGCGCGACGGGCGGCAACTACGAGGCGTTCGACCTCGTGTCGCAGGCGGCGCGCCGGCTGCTGCGCGCGCTGGGTCGCGACAACGTGCGGCAGGCGCACGCGATCGAGGGAACACTCGATTCTCTCGGGCTCGACACCGAAGTCGCGTATGACCCGCTGTCACCCACCACGGTGTTCGTGCTCGTGCGCAACCCGTTCCGGCCCGGCTCCGACGCCATCGGCTACCTGTACTGGTACCGCGGCAGCGACCTTCGCGTGCAGGGGGTGGGATTCCCGCCCAGCATCAACCCGCGCCTGCGCGTGTGGTGGACCGGGCGCCAGGACGCGCCGTACGAAGCCGGCGTGCTGTTCGACATCAAGCGCGGCGTTCGCCAGCCCGCGCTCAAACTGTTCCGCATGACGAGCACCGGGCATTTCTGGAACCTGATCCAGTACGAGGGCAAGGGACCGCACTTCGAGGTCAACTCCGAAGCCCAGTTCGCGGACGTCAACCGCGACGGCCTGCCCGAACTGCTCGTGTTCTCGCGGCTGCAGCCCGACTCGACGCTCGAAGTGGCGCCCGGCGCGCCGGGGCTGGTCAACGAGCTCGTGTACACCGAACGCGCCGAAGGGTTCGTGCTGCACGACCTGCGCACGCTGCCGGGGCCGGTGCACACGCTGTTTCTGTTCGGCGACCTGCTCGCCAAGCGCCAGCACGAACGCGCGCGCCAGCTGCTGCTCAAGCCCGAAAGGCTGACCGAAGCCATCACGCGCGGCTGGGGCAACGACACGGGCCGCGGCGCCTGGCTGGTCGAGTACGCCGAACCCAACCAGGCCTGGCCCGAGTGGCTCGCGCTCAAGGTGCGCGAGAAGGGCGGCTCCAAGCGTTGGATCTTCCACTTCACCATTCGCGACGGCCGCTGGATCATTCGCGACTGGCTGCCGGTGGTGGACTCGCGCCCGGGCGCCACGCCGGCGCCGGCGCCGAGTGACACTTCGCGTGCGCGCCGTGCGAGGGCGCGCAAGTGAGACGCCCGGCCCTGCTCCTGGCCTGTATCGCGGCGCTGCTGGCTGCCAGCTGCGATCGCCGCCCCACGCTCATTCCGGCGTCGGCGGACTCCACAGCGGTCGCGCCGGATTCGTTCAGCGTGCAGGCCCGCCGCGCGGCCGACGCGTGGGAGGCGGGCGACGACGGCGCCGCGGCCTCGGCCAGCGCGCTGCTCGCGCGCGAGGCGCTGGACTCGCGCCCCAACGCGCCGTGGGCCGAACGCGTGCGCGGCGTGCTCGATTCGCTCGGCATCGGCGCCGAGGTCTCGGGCGGCAACACGGCCACCGTGGTCAACCTGTTCTCTCGCGTCCGCCCCGACGGCGACGCGTGGCCCTACCTGTTCTGGCGCGAGCAGGGCGCCGTGCGCTCGCAGGCGCTCGAGACGCGCGGGCTGCACCTGTCGTCGGTCGCCACGCTGGGCATGGGCGACGACTCCGAGCCCAACGACTCGGCGCAGGTCGCCGTGCTGTGGGACCGCCGCGTGGGCGCCGGCGCGCAGCCGCAGCTGGCGGTCTGGAAGCACGCCGACGGCGGGCGCTGGGACCTGCTCCAGATGCTGGGGCCCGACTCGCTGGGCGGCACCGGCACCGGCGAGTTCGCCGTGCTCGACAGCAGCACCGAGCTGACCACGCGCACCTACCGCAATACGCCGTGGTTCGACGAATGCGCCAGCTGCCCGCACGTCTTTCACGAGCATCGCTTCGAGTGGCGCTCCGAGGGGTTCGCGCGCGTGGGCAGCCGCCTGGTGCCGTCGCCGTACTCCACCTTTGCGGCTTTCATCGCGGCGCTCATGGGCAACGATCGCGCGAAGGCCGGCGAGTGCGTGGTGGACCCGTCGCTCGTGGACTTCGCGCGCCGCTACGACTGGCACGTGAGCTCGCACGGACGCTGGCGGGTCGCCCCGGCCACCGACGAGAGCGCCATCGAGATGGTGTTCTTCCGCGGCCAGAAGGAGGCGTTCCGCGTGATGTTCGAGCCGCGCGAACGCGAGTGGCTGATCGCGGGCTTCGAGGCGACCTCGCGCGACGTGGACTGACCGGGACGCGGCCCCGCGAGGCGCGCGAAACGAACTCTGGACGGGCGGCGCGCTTGCCCCGATACTGCCCGCATGTGCAGTGACCGGGCGCGCGACGCGGCCGGCATTCCGCCCCCGCCACAGGAACCCCACGCATGCAGGCCAAACCCAGCAGCTTCCTTCCGGGCGGCGCGGCGCCCGACGGCAACCTGTCGCGCTGGCTGGCCGACTGGGCCGCGCGCCCCGAGAACGAAGGCGCGCTG
>JADLGX010000592.1 GCA_020849095.1 Candidatus Eiseniibacteriota bacterium | reverse complement strand
TTAAGGCCGCCCTCCAGCGAAGCCGCCGATGTGCCCGACTGCTGGGCCGCATAGCCGAGCTCGCTCAGGGCCTCGACGCTGGCACCGGTACGTGCGGACATGTCCACGAGCTCGCTGCCGGCGTCGGCGAAGTCCTTGACCATCTTGCCGATGCCGACTACGGCCGCGGTGCCGAGTGCTGTCGTCGCCGCACCGGCCTTCAGCAGCGTCGTGCCCATGTCGATCGCCGACTTGGAGAAACCGCGCATCATGTCCCGGGCCCGCTTCAAACCGGCCATCAGCCGAGACTCATCGGTGCCAAGTTCCACGTACGCCCGGCCTGCTCGGATGCCACCCGATCCGCCCATATCAAGTCTCCGTTCGCTTCCTCAGCAACACGGCCACACCGGCAAGAGCTTCGTCAGACGTAGCTTGCTGGGCTGCATGCGCATCGATCCCCGCTGCCACCTTCAGGCTGCCCAGGAGCACTAACCGCTGCGGCCCAGAGGCGAACTCGACGATTGCCGCGAGCAGTGCCTTCGTCGCTGCAGCGATCGCGTCTCCGGCCAGGCGACGGCCGAACTGCTCGTCGCTGACGCCCGCTTCGTCGGCCTGCGCTGAGCAGAGCAGGTAGATCGTGTTGACGAGTGTTTCCGGATCCTCGAGCTGCTGGCCCACGTCAGCGGCAGGGTCGAGGATGCGGTGCAGCTCGACGCCGAGCAGGTCACGTACCCGCTTGACTGCGGACACGTTGATCCTGATGTCCCATCGCTTCCCCCGTGCGTCTTTGAACTCCGCCATCAGCGCTCTCCGCAATCGGTGGTTGCTTCAGGCTAGCCGGCCAGAAGTTCCGCCTCGGCGGCCCCAGAGGCGCGAGCCGCCACGTGCTCGGCGGCCTCGGCTGTCTGCACTGCAGCCCTCGCACGCTCCACAGCGCCGGCCGCCGCCCTGCCGAAACTGGCAGCCGATTCCATCGCCGACAGGTGGCTGAGGGCGGCCAGCGTCGCCTGGTTCGCCTGCTGGTGGACAGCCGCAGCCTCGCGGGCTCGCTCCTGCAGCTCGGGCGCTGCGCTGCTGCGGAGTTCCGTCTCGAGCGAGGAGATTCGATCCTGAGCGCTGTTGAGGACTCGTAGCCTCGCGAGCAGCGGGCCGACTGCCTGGGCATGCGCCGCGCGGGCCTTCGCCAGCACATCGTCGGCACGCTGAATCCGTTCGAGTACTTCCGGCCGCTCGCCCTCGCAGCGGACAATCTCGGCAATCTCGCCGCGCAGCCGAATGCGGCGCTCGAGCCGCTCGACTTCGGCTGCAAGCTGCTCGGCCGAACGCCCGGACGCATCGAGCACGCGCTCGACGTGCTCAGGCTTCAGCGATTCGCCGGCGGCCAGGCGACGGGCCGTCTCGTGGAACCCGGCCGTGCGTGCTTCACGTCGGCCGCGGAGTGCGTCGATCAGTTCAGACAGGGCCATGCCATCAGTCCTTTTCTGGTGTCATGTCGAGGCTGCAATCGCAACGCGCGACGCACCCACGGCCGACGGTGTTTCGAGTCCCAGCAGCTCGCGAAGTTCCGACCCGACGACGATCGATTCGCTGTACAACCGACTGGCAACGCGCAGCACGTCGCCGGCGTAGCGCCGTGTGACGACGTGCGCATGATGCCGCACAAGGCGGACGCGATCGGCCCAGGCTTCGTAGTCGTCGTCACGGATGGCGAACCGGCGGATTGCCACGAAGTCGTGCTCGCCGAGTTCTGCGAACGAGCTCTCGACGACTGCTCGCTCGGTCTCACTGAGCTGTTTCGGCGCGCGTGTGGAGGTTGTTTGCAGCTCCGAATCATGTGTGCCTGGGGAATGGAACTCCGCGAGGGACTCCCCGGCCTCGCCCGCGGCTGAGACGATCGCTGCTTCGAAGGGATCCTGGATCGGGTCATATGCCGCCAGGCCACGCCCGCCGGGCAGCAACGCCACGTAGGACGGCTTCGCACCGAACACTGCTGCCGCCACGATGTGCGATGCCTCGTGGAGGCTCACTCGCCAGCGATCGGGATTCAGCATCGTTCACCAGTTCCCTAGCGCGGAAGGATGCGGCCCTACCTGGAACATCACCGACGCGACCGACGCCTGGAATCGGAGGTCCTTGCCGATGCCTGGCCCGATCGTGATCGGCACCCTCGGAATCAGGACGATCTTGTTCGTTCCCGCAGCGAGGCTCACAGTCGGATCCGCTCCCTCGCTCAGCACGACGTAGCCCGTCGTGTCAGCGCCAGCACTGTCCTTGCCGAGATTCGTCAACGTGTAGGCGCGATCGGGGTTGAGATCGAGCTTCTCGACTGACGCCGAAAGCCCCTCGGCCAGCACGCCGCGGGCCCCCTGCGCTGCTACATCTGTCGTCGCCATGCGTCACCTCAGAAGTTTGCCCGGGCCGGCCGCGTGAAGCCGACCCGGGGTGGCGGCCGTCGTGACGACGGCCGCAGGTTCATCTCGAGGCGGCGTCGCGGGCCGCCGCCTCGAGCGCTCAACGATGCCATCGGGGACTGGCATCGGAGTCGGAGCGGCCGGCTGAGGGTCTCACGCTCAGCCGGCCCACGTGGCGGTCGCCGTCGCCACGCGTATGGAGTCATCAGCCGGTGCGAGCTACCTCTGCGCGGCAACGATTCAGAAGGGCCTGCCGGAGCTCCTGCACGCAGACAAGGATTCGGCGGCCCGCCTTCACATGCGGCAGGCGCCCTCCCTGAACCTCCCGGCGCAGAAAGGCCTCAGATAGACCCAGCTGAGCTGCAGCGGTGAACAGCGGCACGAACGTGGGAGAGTTCATGCCGAGAGCATTGCGCACGATCGGACCGCGGGCAACCGGTAGGTGCCGGAGAATCACGCTTGATCACGCCTGGCTACGGTTGATCACGCTTCGTCATGGCTCTTTGTTGAGCACACGGTGCGGCCAGACGCGAAGGACGTCCTTCAGTGAGTAGTGGTTTCGGTTTCCGTTCTTGCGTGGCTCGACATGGATCCTGCCATCGCGGGCTGCCTGGCGCAGCAGGTCTGCACCGACAGTCGTGATGTTCTTGAAGTACGATGCGGGGAAGCAAGGATCGTCCGAGGGAGAGTCCGTCGGATCGCGGGCAACGCTCAGGAGTCCAGCCTCTCGGTCGACCTCAGGAATCAGCCGGTCGAGCAGGTCCGCATACTCGTGAGCGTTCCGTGCCCACCACCGTTCGTCACGACCAACAGCCGCGAGCCAGCTCGCAGCGAGACACGCAACGTGGTGGTGCGACCAGCACGGTCGCCCGAAGATCGACGGCAACTCTCGATGCTGCATGGCCGCGAGCTGCTGCCGAAGCTCAACCGAGTCAGCAGCCTTGAAGGCCTCAACTGCTCGTTTCAGTGCGATCGGCTCTACGGGCGGATCGGCCGTGTGCTGGGGATTCGCAGCGTGGAAGTACTCGTGGATCGCTGAGGTGCAAGCCTTCGCGGCTTCGGTGAGCTTGTTCATCATCGGCCTCCATGCCGTGCTCCAGAGGAAAGAACCGGGGCAGGCGGTGGAGAGCCGCGGTTCGGGTGTACAGCCCTAGCCCCGCGGCATCATGCCACGTCGACCGACCTCGCCGCAAGGGCTCGATTCCACGTGTCAAGTCCGCCCCGAACCTGAGGGCCGCGCTTGCGCGGATGGCATCCGCGCGAACGGGTGACGACAGAAACAACAGATGGTAACTTGTGGCTCGTGTTGTCGCGTTTTTCGCGTGGAAAACGCGGCGCCCTCACGCTGTGCGCGTTGAAAATCCGTGTGTCGGCGGTTCAAGTCCGCCTCTGCCCAGTGACGTAAATACAGCCGATACCGTGACTTACGGTTTGCCAGTCGAAAGACAGTGCGGCGTGGGGGCCCAGTTTCAGAGGATGGAGCATCCGTTTTGGCGGACGCCCCAGCCTCCCCGTGGGAGCCTGCCGCCATGCCGCGAACGAATCAGCCGCCGAAGTACCGCCACCGCACCATCGACGGGAATAGTCGCGCGTACCTTACGCTCCGCTGCCGAGCCACCGGACGAACGAAGGACTTCAACCTCGGCCCCTACGACTCACCCGCGAGCCGACAGCTCTATCACCGGCTCGTGGCTGAATGGGAGGCCAACGGCCGCGCGCGGATTGGATCCGGCACACCGCAGGCCGAACGGCGCCAGCTCCGCCCACGGAGCGAACCCACCGTCGCCGTGATCCTAGCTGAGTTCATCGAGTCGGACGCATGGAAGCAACTCGGGCCCCGCGAACAGTCCCACTACCGGCCGGTGATCAAGCTCACTGCTCGCCTGTACGGCGAGTCGATGATCAGCGACTTCGGCCCGAACTCGCTCCGCCTGTTGCGAAACGAGATGCTCCGCGGCGAGCCTGCGCCGCCCCCGGGCGTGGAAGCCGGCGAGCGAAAGCAGCGCGGCCCCTGGGGCCCGCGGTACACGAGCAGCCAGATCGGCAGGCTCCGCCGGATCTTCAAGTGGGCCGTCTCGCGCGAGCTGGTTTCAGCGACACACCTCGCCGGACTCAAGACTCTGGAACCTCTCAGGCTCCCTCCCCTGCAGCAGCGAACAATCACCGTGGAACGCATCAACGCCATCCGCCCCTACCTCTCGGCCCAGGTGTGGGTGATGGTCGAGCTGCAGCGGCTCACCGGCATGCGGCCTGGCGAAGTGATGCTCATGCGGCCGTGCGACGTCGATCGATCAGCCGACGTCTGGGAGTACCGGCCGGCGACGCACAAGAACACGTGGCGAGGCAAGCGGAGGATCATCGTCCTCGGCCCCGAGGCCCAGGCCGTGCTCACGCCGTTCCTGCTTCGCGCCGCCGACGCCTACTGCTTCTCGCCGGCGGAAGTTGTCGAGTCGCTTCACCAGCGCAGAGCCGAGCAACGGAAGACGCCCGCGGGCCGCGGCAACTCGCCAGGCACCAACCGCTCGGCGAACCCGAAGCGAAAGCCCCGCGATCGCTACGATGCCGGCGCCTACGGCCATGCCGTCGCCCGCGCGTGCCGTGCGGCCGGTGTGAAGCCGTGGACGCCCTACCAGCTCCGCCACACCGCCGCGACGCAGATCACCCGGGCGGCCGGCCTCGAGGCGGCCAGCGTCATCCTCGGACATTCGTCGGTGCTACTCACGGACGCAGTGTATGCCGATCGGGATCTGGCGAAGGCGAAGGACGTGGCGCGGCGGATCGGGTAGGAACGGGCCGCGGCGTCGCCCAGGACGCGGCGTGTTGGCCCACGGGCGACGATCGCCCGCCGCCGCGGGTGAACGGGCGGGCGTCGCGTCGATCGACGTGGGGCGGCCTCAGGCCGCCGCGATGCGGGCCGCCCGCCTGGCCCGCATGCGGTCGAACCGGGCGCGGAGTTCGTCGGCTGTCTCTTCGTGCCAGGCCTGGGGGTAGCGGCCCACCTCGGCGAGGATCTCCGCGGCGTCCTCGGCGATGCGTTGCTGGCGGGCGGCGTGCATGGCCTCGAGGCCGCAGTCGGTCGTGCGCTTCATCGGCGGTGCTCCTGGGCGTACGCGCCATGCGTACCCTCACATGGAGCCGAGGGCGGCCGAGAAGCTCAAGGGGAATCCGGCGAGATTCGCAGGTTCAGCGTGGCCGAATGAATGTCATCGGGTGCATGTTGTCGGCCGAGTCGCACACAGAAACCTCGTGCGCAACTTGCGCACAAGGCTTCTTCCTGCCGCGTCCTCCGGCAGCACCGTCTGAGGACTTCCCGATAGCCATCGTGGTCAACTTGACCAGAATGGCTATCCGCCAACGAAGCCGGCCGGCTCGCACGAATGCGGCCGGCCGGTTCGCTACCCAGCGTTGCTTTGTGGAGACGGCGGACCGGACTGGGCCAGCTTGTGCGCTACCAAAGCCCCTGAAGGTCAAAGGACGTGTAGGGACACTCACCGCTCAACGGACCGATGCTCGCCTCCGTAACGGAGTGCTCATCCATGATTTTGCTGAGGGCACTGTGAGCTAGCTCTGCGTCCGCGAGCAGCTGCGGAGCCATCCTCGCCGGCAACACGCTTCGGACGAATTCTCGCATGGCGCCCGTGATCACCCACGCCACTGCGAACGCTCCCCACGTCGACTTCTTTTCGGTCCGATCCCACGTTAAATGGGCGAGCCTCTTGCTGATGTTCCCCGAGATCGTGCCGTCCGTTACTTCCACGGCCACAGAAGGCCGCACGCGGCGCCAGTCGCTAGGCGAATCGAAGAAATCCTCCGCGATGAGATCTGTCAGTCGAGGATCGTGACTGTAAAGAAATGCGAGCAGGTTGCGAGATGCCAGCAGAAAGGAATGCAGCAGCAGGTTGCTCTTGAGTCGTTCGTTGCGGGAACTCGTGAAACCGGTAGTGGAATCCAGGAGCTGCTGCAGCGTGTTGCCAAGCATCGCAACCTCGAACTGAACCTCGAGCGAAGCCCGATACAACTCATCGTCCGTCCGCTTCGCCCTGGGCTTTTTCTGGCCTTTTGTAGTCATACCATCCTCCCATTAACGATCATCGAAACCGGCCGGCCCCGCGTCCTGCAGGGCCGGCCGGCGTGCGATCAGGCGCGTTCCGTCACGCCCGGCGGCCGCTCCTCCCGTCGACCGACTCAGGTTCATCCTGCGGATCAGGCAGTACCGTTGGCCTTGGCCTCATCCTCCATCGGCGGCGGGCCATCCTGGGCAACGGCCGCGGAAGCCTCGCCCCGGTCGCGGTGCTCGCTGATCACCCGAGCGTCTTCAAGCAGCGTGGCCAAGCACGCGACGCGATCTTCGAGGTTCCGCAGCGCCGCGGCGAAGTCCGGCTTCGGCACCGCGGGCGTGCCCACGACGTCGGCGGGAGTGAAGTCGGGCGAGGGCTGAGCGGCTCCCTCGGCGTCTTCAGCAATCACCGCATCGAGCCCGCCGAGCTGCGCCTCGAATGCCTTTAGCTTCGATTCGAAGTCGCTGGCCGCGGGCGCCACCCGGTGTGACTGTTCCTCGCGCAGCCACGCGGCGAGCGCCACGATGAACGCATCGCTGAACGTCGGCAGCTGGGCCTCGATCTCGCGCAGTGCAGCCTCGCGGGTGGACCCGCCCTCATCGTCGCCGGCAGCGTCTTGGGCTTCCGAGGCGGCTTCGTCGGCATCGGGCTCCGCGTCAGCCGCCGTGTCGCCGGCTGTGATCCTCGCGTGCACCGACTTCGCCAACGCGACCATGAACGAGGGCGACAACCGCCAGCTCATCTGCACGATGGCCCGCGTCGCCCCGAAGTGGCCGTCGATGTCCGAGAGCTTCGGCATCGATCGCTGCTCGACAGTCCGCCGCACCCAGCCGGCATCGACGCCGGCGCCATCGTCGATCGCCTGGCGAACATCCGCAGCGAGCTCCTGCAGCCAGGGCGGCGGGAACTTCGTCGCCATCTCGGCCAGGTCGAGCACCGCACGGCGATCGTCGGACAGGAGCGGTGCGATCGCCCGCTCCACCTCGGCGAGTTCGTCGAGCCCCTCGAGGAACT
Organism: Candidatus Eiseniibacteriota bacterium; assembly: GCA_020849095.1. Taxonomy (GTDB): domain Bacteria; phylum Eisenbacteria; class RBG-16-71-46; order RBG-16-71-46; family RBG-16-71-46; genus CAIXRL01. The sequence goes on along the minus strand of JADLGX010000592.1, from coordinate 10,336 downwards.
CGTGCACCTTCGCCGCGGCGAAGTCGAAGGCGGCGAACAGCCCCTCAGGGAACAGGCTCAGACTCTCGGCGATCGAGCCGAGCACGCGGTGCCTGTCGTCGGAGTTGTAGTCCCGCCAGTGCTCTTCGCGCGGTGACCGGATCCGCAGGAAGCTCGTGGGGTGCGTCGCAGACTCACTTCTGGTTTCGTTCGCAGACATGGCGTTGCCTCCAAACCGAAGGGCCACCATCGTCGGTCAATCCGTTCGTGGAACGGTGGAGGCCTTGCGGACTCTCCCCGGCGATGATGGCTTTTCGGGTGATTGCGCACGGGCGTGCGCAAGGAAGGCATTCAGGATGAAGGCCACGATTCATTGAGCCAGCCAGTCTGCCAGCTCCGCGGGCCGGTGTCAAGGGGAATCGGGGGGGGCAGTTGGCCCCCGTAGACCTCCCGATGTAGCGTAGAGCCCGGCCCGCGAGAGCCGAGCACGCCCCTCGCGTGCCGGTCGATCAGTTCAGCTTCCGAGGAGGTGGCCACGATGCTGGAGCCCAAACGAAGGCAGGACGGAGACCGAGTGATCCTACCGCTGAATCCGCAAAGCAAGTGCCCGTGCGGCAGCGGCAAGGCCGCGATTGGATGCTGCGTGACAGAGCGTGGTTTTCGAAAACCTCCGGAGGTCACTTCACCTCCGCCACCTGTTACTGGAATCGGTCAGCCAGGCTGCTATGCGGCATCGACTCTCAACTGCGGAGGCGGTCTCTCCAGGGAGCACTACCTCTCCAAGGCACTGCTCGAATACCTCAACATGAACGGCGATCTCAAAGTTGGTGGTATGCCGTGGCTCGATGCAGGCGCACTTCGGCCCGTCGCCCCCAATGCACTCGCCGCTAGAGTACTGTGCAGGCGACACAATGAAGCGTTGTCCAGACTCGACTCTATCGCCGTGAAATTCTTCAGGGCGTTGGGTCACATTGAACACACCAGGCCGCAGAAACGAACCTGTTTTCTCCGTTGTGGTCACGATCTAGAACGATGGCTGCTCAAGCTGCTCTGCGGTGTGACAGCCTCGATGGACATGATTGGTGACGCCAGTGTCGATTCATCTCTGCCGGGCAGCTGGCCTTCTATTCTGTTCGGAACTTCAGACTTCGATTCAATGCAGGGGCTCTATATGTGTATTGAGAAGGGATATTCGTCTACGAAGCCGGGCGGAGTTTGCATTCAGCCAATCACCGGACGTGGCCGAATTACCGGCATGGGGTGCTGGTTCGATGGGTTCGAGGTTGTGCTTTCGATGTACGGTCTGAGGGACCGCAGGCTTGACGGCCGCGGTTTCGCCTACCGCCCACTCGAGATCTACGAGTTGGGCGAAGACTACGAGCGAAGCGTATTCTTCAGCTGGGACGGTCCTGCCGACCTTGGCACCATCTCGCTCACGCCAAAGCGAGCTTCCTGAACGATGCCGGGCCGTCCGGCGGGCGCTTCAGATGCGCCCGCAGATGAGCAATCGGGCGATCGCCTCGTACGTCGGCGTGAGCGACAAGACGGTTGCGAAACACAGGGCAGAGTTGGAGTCAGGTGCGGAAATTCCGCAGTCAGCAGCCAGCCGCCGCGGGACTCGACCTAGCCCCGGTTTCGCCGAATCGGCCCTGGCGCTATCGCCAGCGGGGGTGAAAGTGACTTCAAAGTCACTTTGCGGGATTTCACGCACCCCTCGTCCGGTGCCTCGCTGCGCAGCAACCTCCGCCCTCGTGACAGAGACTGGTGGCGGGGACGCGGTTCATGCGCGTGAACTTCAGGCCGTGACAGAGACTGGGGGGCAGGAAACTCTCCGCGCGGAGAGTTCCGGTCCGTGACAGAGACTGTGGGGGCCGGAGGCGCGTGACAGAGAAAGGACAGAGACTTATTATTCGTGGCGGAAAATCCGCGCATCTCTGTCACGCGACCAGCGGTTGACAGTCTCTGTCACGCGCACCATCTCTGTCACGCGGCGGAGAATTCGGAATTACCGGGTGGGGAGGTTGCTGCGCAGCAGCCCGGGCCGTTCGCCCGGCGCCACGACGGCCAGTCATCGAGGCGGCGGAGGAACCGGTACCGGGAGGCTCGGGATCCGGCCCCCTTCGTCACCAGCTCAAGCCATCCATCCTCGACCAGCAACAGGAGCGCCCGGGCGGCCAGGTTGCGGTTGCCGAAGCCGAGCAGCTCCGCGGCGCCGCGGCAACCGAGGAAGAACGGCTCGCCAGGCGAATGGTGTTTCGCGAGCAACTGGCAGAGTGCGAGCAGTCGATCGACCGAGGGATCGTCGTACTCGCCGGGGAGTTCGTCGGCGCGCAGGCCCGCAAGATCGGTGATCGCCCGTTCCATGGGCGACGTTCCGCCCGGCCATCGCACCATGCCGTATGCCCGGGTGAACTCAGCCCAGAGCGATGTCATCGTGCCAATGCCCCGCGCTTCGTGGTATGCCCTCACGGCATCCTCGAATACCGCCGGCGGCGCGTTTCCCTTCCGAAGCCCGAGACGCTTCATCGCGCGGGTGAAGTCGAAGAATGTGCGGCTCCCGATGATGGCGTCGGCAACCTCCCCGACTTCGACCCAGTCGAGTCCGGGGGCAGTACTTCGTGGTTTGCTTCGCGTGTTGACAGGCGGAGGGGCGGCCGTATCCTTGGCCATCTGATCTACTCCTGAGGCCGCCGCGATGCCGGGAAGCTGAGCGGCGGCCTCGCTTTGTTTACCCCCCCTCGCGAGCGATTGCAAGGCAGCGTGCGTTCCGCGGCCCGTGGCGCCACGCGCCTCCGCCCACGTGCGATCGCACGCCCGCGGTCGCAATCGTCGCACCCTGGCCACGCACGGCCGGTGCAGCTCTCGGCCAGGGCCGCACGTCACCGACGGTTGCCGCGCGGTGCGAGGCGTCGTCGGCACGGCCAGCTCGCATGCCCCCGGCCAGCGGCTACAATCTGCCGTCGGCGCACGGACGCGCCGCCCCTTCGTCGAGGTGCACGGATGCCCAGGATCCGCAAACCCAAGCCAGCTGCCGCGCCGGCAGCACGATCGGCTGAACAGCCGCGGGGCATCATCTGCCCTGTCTGCGGGTGCGCCGATCTTCGTGTCGTCTACCTCAGGCACTTGCCCGACGGCCGGGCCCGGCGCGTGCGGCAGTGTCGCCACTGCGCCAGGCGGGTAGTCACGACCGAGCGCGTCGCCGGCTGAACCTCGCCCTCCACCCAAACGACATCGCCCAAGCCGGGGTGGTTGCCGGCCTGGGCGATGATGCGATCAGCGTCGGATGGACGTCGCCGCTCACGGTCTATCGGCTGCCGGCCGGGCCGGCTCGATTCCTGCCCCGTGGCGCGTCGCCCACCGTGGGACGTGCGGACGGCCGTCGCCCAGGGCGATCGTCGCCCAGGCGGCGGCGGTGCTACTCGGCGCCCACCTCGGCATAGGCCTCCGCGGGCGCATCGATCTGCTCGGGATCGTAGCTCTCCGTGAGTTCCACCCCCCCCATGTGCACCGGAAGCGGGATGCTCCCGATCTCGTGACGGCCACCGCTGCTGACGGACAGGCGCGCGAACATCGCGCGCAGCTCCACCTGGTACGCGTCGCCGGCAGTGATGCTGCACAGCTCCTGACTCGATTCGTCGGGGCGGCCGTGGGCGAGCGCATCCCAGCCCAGCGACGTGAGTGCGTACCGCGTCTCCCTGTGCACGGTGCTGAGAGTCACGACATACCGCAGATGCAGGACGGGGGTGATCTTGACTTCGAACGCAGCCCGTGGGTCCTTTTCGGTGGAACCCACCAGATCTACTTCCGAAACCCAGCAGTCGGTGAGCAGTTTCGCAGGGCGGGTCGAGCGTTCCGCGATCTGCTGCATGGCCGGCCACGCCTGGGCGAGCGAGCCCGCGCCGGCGAAGTCCCGCGCCTCGGCGTAGCCCTTCGTCGTGAGCCGAACGTCAAGCTGCTTCGCGCGGTGATGGTGAAAGACGTCGACGAGGCCCTTCTCCGCCAGCTTCTCGACGGAGCGCTCAGCCGCCTTTCGTGCGACGTCCGTCTTCCCGGCCGCCCCCCAGGGCAGGCCGCTCCGCTGGTACCGTTGCCGCATCGTGTACACGTTCCCGGGGGCGGGCCCGCTGTAATCCCGTACAGGACGCCACAGCGCGTCCGCAGCCCCGAGGATCCGTCCGAGTGTCAGAAGCTGATCTTCCATGATCTTTTTCTCCAGGTAGTCACAGGATGAGTGTGATTATTCTAGCGGCTGTTCCCGCGAATATCACGGCGCGCCTCCGTTCAGGTAGGACCCGCGGCGCCCGGTGCGCCGCACCCCGCGGCGGGTTTCGCATGTGGCGCGGCGGGCCCGCGGGGCAGCCCGCGCCTCGTCGCGCACAACGCGTACCGTTGGCCCACGGGCGTCGGTCGCCTCGAGGCCGAGGCGTGGCACGAGCGGCGCGCTCGCGTGGCCACGTGGCCACCCTTCCGGCCGTGACAGAGACTGGGGAGTGCCGAAACTCTCCGCGCTGAGAGTTTCGCCACGTACAGAGGTCTGGAGGTCGTGTGCCCCGTACAGAGGTCTGGAGACTGCTGCGCTGCCGGTCGCGGCGCCGCTGTCGCGTTCGCGTGGCGCTTTCGCTTGCGCACGAAGAAAGTCCTCTGTCCTCTTCTCTGTCCTCATCTGTACGGAATTCGGGAATTCGGAATTTCAGCGCCGCACGGAAAGCCAGTCCTCAACGCGAACCGCGAACCGGTATCGCGTCGCCCGCTTGCCACCCGGGACACCCGCCTTGACGACGGCGAGCCATCCGTCGGCAACCAGCAGGTGAAGCAGGTCGGCGGCCGTCGCGTGTCGGTCGATGCCGACGGCGGCCGCGGCCTTGCGGCACGACAGGTAGAACTGCCGGTTCGGGTCCAGCCTCGCGAGCAGCCAGGTGAGCCCGAGCAGGCGATCGGCTTCGGGGTGGCCGTAGACGGTGGGCAGGTATTCGGGCGTGCTGCTGTTGAGCTGCTGAACGGCCCGTTCGAAGGTGCGCGAGCCCACCGGGTACTTCACCTTTGGGAAGGCTCGCAAGAACTCCATCCACGTCAAGCAGAACGGGCCGGCGCCGTGGACTTCGTGCCAACCCCGCACCTCGAGCTCGCGGGCGCCGGGCATCGTCCCGTCGATGTCGCCAAGCTCGACGTTTATCGCCCGCATGTGCCGAGCGAAATCGAAGAGCCGAGGGCAGTCGTAGATCGCGCGTGCGACGCGATCGACGTGAACCCAATCGAACCCCATGCGAATTCCTCCGGTCGCCGCGGGTTCGACGGTTGACATTCCGCAGGTGTCTGCCAGAATTCCATCGTCGAACCCAATGCAGCAGACGGCCCCACGGTTCCAGCCCCGGGGCCGTTTGCGTTTCAACTCAGCACGCCATCGCGAGCAGCTGTGTCTCGTCGCACCATGGGTCCGCGTCGAAGTCGACGCGTGCGGCCACCGCGGCAAGATCGGAGCGTTCCGCGGCCGTCAGCCTGCCGGGATCCGGTCGCAGCAGGTCGAAGAGCTGGCCAGCACTGCGCCAGTCCTGCCACGATCTGCAGGCAGGCCGATCTTGGGTGCTCATCTCGGCGCCGCCAGGCACAACGTCAGTGAGGTTCGCGAAGCCCCACGCCAGCCACGCCAGGATGCGATCGGCGTACCACCGGCATTCGGCCACCGTTCGCCGTGGGGCGTTGCCAGCGTCCCCGTAGAGGGCCGAACGACCGTAGTAGCCGCTCCACGAGTCCGCCGGATCCCACTCGCACGTCTCGTCGATCTTTGCCGGGTCAAAGGGCTCGATCGTCGCCTCGTCGAAGAGGTAGAGGCAGTCGTTGTGATCGCCATCCTCGGCTGCCTGCTGGATCGACCGGGTGGCCGCCTTGTCGACGATGCGCAGACGCAGAAGCTCCCGGACGGCCGCCATCGACGCCACGGGCTTCCCACGGCTTGGGTGTTCGATTGCATGGTGCCAGCAGGCGGGAGCGTCGAGCAGGGCGACCGTGTGGGAAGCCCAGGCTTCATTCTTGCCAAGCGCCTTCGAAAGTGACTTCAAAGTCACTTTTCCACCGTTGATGACAGCTTTCAAGGCGTGGGCGACTTCCAGCGGGCTGAGGTCTTCGCGGATGAGGTTCTCGGCTAGCTGGGCGATCGCCACCTCTGCGGGTCCCGCGGCGGCCAGGTCCGCCCGGATGGTGCACGGCAGCTCGGTGAGCCCCGCCAGCTGGGCCGCCCGCCAGCGGCGTTCGCCGGCGATGATGCGGTACCGGCCGCCCGCCAGGGGTGCGACCAACAGCGCAAGCATGCAGCCCTGCTGGGCCAGCGATGCGGACAGCTCGGCGAGGGCCTCATGCGTGAAGCGTTTCCGCGGCTGTGCGGGATCGGCCTCGAGTTTGCTCACGGGGATCTTGACGGTGAGCGCGTCGGGAGGGATAGTCCCGTTCATGCAATGGTTCTCCTGAGCGCTCGCGGTTGATCCCCGCGGGCGTTCGCTTTTTCTGGCAGGTGGTGCGGCGCCATCCGTGGCACCGCTGTTGAGCGGGTGCATGAAAACGCCCCGGCGGACGCAGGCTTCTGCGCGCACCGGGGCGGCGTTTCTTGCTTGACAGCGAGTTGTTTCGGTCTACCATGACCGTGTTCCCAATCCTTGAGCACGCCCGATCGATGCCAGTCGCGGGCGTGCTTTTTTCATCCTGACGCCACGCCCGTGGAAATCAAGGCCCTACCGCTCGAATTACCGGGGAAATCCTTCCGGTCACAGCTCCACTCCGCAACTGCACCATCAGCCTCCGGTGTCTGCGTCGTCGGGGATCACGAATCCGTCCGGCGTGAACGGCACGGAGATGACCCACTGCCCCGTGGGCTCCAAATGTCCCTGCACGGGGACGAACTCGGTCTCCGAATAGTTGTCGCCTCCGAACTCGAGGCCCAGGTAGTTCGCCCGCGTGCACCCCGGCATCGGATAAACCTCGACGACGGGCCCGTCTGCTTCCCATGCACCGTTCACCAGTCGCAGCATCTGCCCCTCGAGCAGGCCCGCCTCGATGGTGATCAGCGCGAACCACCGGGCGCCTGTGCCCCCGCCTCCGCCGCCGCCCAGGCGGACCATGGCCCAGCAGGTCGCGGGGTACTCGGCCGGCGCCTCGTGCCAGAGCACCGTGGCAACGCCGGTACCCGACTCGAGCTGCGAGCCGTCGCCAGGCTTGATGTCGGCGGTGGTGTCGCTGCCCGAGTGCATGTAGACCCGGGCGTGGCAGATCCCCGAGACGACTCCGTGCCCGATCGCACCAATCGGGAGCGGCTCGAGCAGTACGACGAAGCGGCCGAGGTAGTCGGAAGTCGCGAACGTCCCTCGGATCGTCGGGCGACTGAAGTACTCGGCTTCATTCTCAGCGCGTTCGATGATCGGACCGGCGATGCCGAGGATGTCGAAGCGATCTCGGGGAATTCCGGTTTCGTTCCTCACGAGCACGATGCCTGTCTGCTCGAAGTGGGCCTGCCGTTGGTGCCGATGGCTGATGCCGGCGTTTTTGTAGGCCTCAGCCGCATCGATCATCGTGTTGAACGAGTCGGCGGAGATCTCGATCGGATCGCCACGGAAGACCTTCTTCATGCTCCGATCCCCAACTGCGCGAAGTTACCCTCGTGATAAACCTGTTCGATGGACACGCCGTACGGTCGCTGCAGAAACCGCCCTTGCGACGGGTGCTTGTCCACGACGTAGTACACCCAGAGGTGATCCCACCCTCGCTTGGTGATGTTCGAGATGTTCCAGTCGCTGCCAAGGGCGGGATCGCCGATGACGAGTCCTGTTCGGTTCGGGCTCTGCGCGAATCGGAAGTTAACCTCCCATCCCTCAAGACCTCGCTTCGAACCGGCGGCGCCGAGCATCAGCACCTCTCCAGGGGCAAACCCCCGAAAGGAGCCCACGTTCATCGTGCCCGTCAGCCTGGCCAGCGTGCTGATGTAGGCGGGCGTCACGAACGTGTTCGGCAGCGCATACGTTTCGTTGAACACGAAACCTGGCACGCTGATTTCAACGCCCTCGACACCATCGCCGGTCACGTTGATCGCACCACCGAAGTTCGGCGGCGTCAGGCCTGCAGGAGCGTAGCGGTTCACCGTGCGGATGGAGTGCGTGATCTTCTGGAGGCCGCCACCCGTGTCGAAGCTGACTCGCCCCTCCTCGGGTCCGGTCACGTCGGCCTGAAGCGCGCCGCCGTAGATGACTGTGCCGATCCAGTGATCGTTGGTGGCGCCAGGCTCGATGACGATCTCGTTACGGATCAGCAGGAGGCCGACGCCGAACAGGTCGTAGTAGATGTCCGACGCCACCCCCACCATGGCGCGGGCGGTCAGCTCGTCTTCGGTGCCCATGACGAGGAACCGTCGCTCGGCGAACGGGTTGGGCCCGCTGCCGCTCCTGTGCGAATCGATCATCTCGTCAACAGTGATTGCCATGCGTACGTCCTCGTCGTCAGCCGAACACGAGCCGCCCACGGTTGGCGAGATCGGCGAGCCGCTTCACCTGCTTGGCGGTTTCCTTCGTGTTGTCCTCGATACCGTCGAGCCCACCGCCTCCTCCACCGCCGAACATCCGGTCGAAGGCGGCAGTCTGGAACGTGCCGATCGATCGGCCTGTGGATTGTGCTTCTATGTCGGTGTTGATCCGATTCGTGATGTCGTCGAGAGGGATGCCGCCAATGCTGCCGCCGATCTTCTTCCCGAACCGCGTCATTGCCTCGGCAATCAGCTTCGGGTTGTTGTTGATGCTGCCCAGGGCGAGCAGTGCCTCCGGGCTCAGCTCGGCAAAGGTCCGCTTCCCCGCGGCCGTCTCGCGCAGCTCGTTGAATTCGTTCTGCAGGGCAGTGAGCTCGTTCCTGGCCTTCTGGATTCGGTCGAGACGATTCTCATCCGTCGCGGCCAGTGCCTTCTGCAGGTCCGCCTCTGCCGCGGCTGTCTCCTTCGCGAGCTCGGCGTCGAGTTCAGCAGGCGACATGCCAAGCTTGGTGAGGTTCTCCTGCTGTGACGCCTGCCGGCCGCGCTCGATGTCCGCAACCTCGGCATCGACGTCCTCGCGGTTCGCCTGCTGGACCGCCTTCACGTCGATCTCGTCGTCGAACAGCCCGAGCACCTCAGCCCACACGTCTGCGACCCAGCCCTGGAAACGGGCGAGCGTCTTCGCCATGCCAGCCCATACATCTGTCCACAGACTGGAGATCGTCGCGGTGAAGTTCGGGAAGTTCGATCGGAACCAGTTGGCCACGTTCATCCAGCCGACGCGCACAGCATGGAACGCGCGCAGCCCAATCTTCTGGAACCACGTTGAGAAGTCGATCCAGATGCCGCGAAGCGGATCGACACCCTGCTCGAACGCGAGCTTGACGCCGGCCCATGCAATGTCAGCCGCGAGAGCAAAGTCCCCGCCCTTGAGCGCATCGGCGATTCCGCCGAACGTGTCAGTGACCGTGGCCTTCATGCTCGAGAAGGTGTTCAGGATCGTCGACGTGATCGCCTGGCCCGTCTCGGTGAACGTCAGGAACGCAGCTGTGAGCGCTCCGACGGCCGCCACGGCAAGGCCGATCGGACCGACGACGATTCCGAGCACGGTCCCGATGCCCCCCACGACGCTCGCCACTGCAGATGCGGCCGTGAGAAACCCGCTGATCGCAAATCCGGTCGCGACGAACAGACCACCGATTCCCGTGATTGCAGCCCCCACGGCGACGATGGCGCCGGCCATGCCGGTCGCAACGAGAACGAGCCTCTGAGTCTCGCGGATGAACTTCCCGATCCCCACGACGATCAAGGTGATGGGCTTCGACACACCAAGCAACGCCGGCATGAGGGCCTCGCCGATCGCATCGCGAACGCGCTTGATCACACTCCAGAGAGTCGACATGGCATCGCCGAGTTGCTCTGCGCCGGTGGCTGTTTCCGTGGTCCAGGTCAAGCCGAGCTCCTGGGCCTCCATCCGCAGGGCCCGGATGCCTGCAGCGCCGCCGGCCGTTAACCCGAGAAGCTCGGTACCCGAGCGACCGAAGATCTTCATCGAGGCTGCCGCGCGGGCGGCCGGATCCTGAATCCCCGCAAGCCCTTCGGCGATGCGTTCGAACTGCTGGTCCGGGGAGAGGCCCTGAAGATCGGCCACCGTCAGCCCCAGATTGCCGAGGGCTTCGGCGGAGGTCTCCGAACCGCCGGCCGCATCGGCGAGGGTGCGCTGCATGTGCTTAAGGCCGCCCTCCAGCGAAGCCGCCGATGTGCCCGACTGCTGGGCCGCATAGCCGAGCTCGCTCAGGGCCTCGACGCTGGCACCGGTACGTGCGGACATGTCCACGAGCTCGCTGCCGGCGTCGG
>JADLGX010000627.1 GCA_020849095.1 Candidatus Eiseniibacteriota bacterium | reverse complement strand
ATGCATCCTTGCTCTAATGCATAGCAATCTGCTTAATCGCCAGCTCGCAACTGGCGATTTGCTTTTTACCGGCTGATCGCATGTATCACTTCCGGCTCCAAGTTACCCACAAAAAATCGTGATACACCCTCACTTGCAGCGCGTTGCATCGTGTGATGCTCCGTGTCGGCGACGTCGATTATCATGGAGATAAGTGCATTGCGTGTAACACCAACGGCGGCCGCCATGCTGTCCAGCTTTGCCAGTCGTTCCGGTTGAATCCGTAACCCGGTATTTTTACCTTTCACGATCCCTCCTTTTAATATTGTCAATGACAACATTTAGTGTACCACACCATTTAGAATATTACAAATAGAGTGAGCTACCCAAGGCTAAAGCTCTTGGGCTTCCAACAAACTGAGTTGTTGGAACTTTTCGGGGGCCGAGGGCTTTACTAGCTGACTCGTATCTCCCACCGCGTAACTTTCCCGCGCTCCGCGGGTAGTTTCTTTCAAAATATTGATAGCGGCATTCTCATCGCGATCATGGATGACGCCGCATTCAGTACAGACCCATTGTCGGATATTCAAGGTTAGGGCTTTATGTTTAGCACCGCAGTCAGAACAGAGCTTGGAAGATGGAAAGAAGCGATCAACGCGCAAGACTTCGCGTCCATCCCATCCGGCTTTATACTCAACAAAGTTAACGAATTGATTCCAGCCTGCGTCCGCAATGGCTTTCGCAAGGTTGTGGTTTTTCATCATGCCAGCAATGTTGAGCGATTCAAAAGCGATCACCCCAAAGGTATCGACAATGGTTCTGCTCAGTTTGTGGTGAAAGTCTTTACGCTGATTGGCAATCTTTTCATGGATGGCGGCAACGGCAAATCTAGCCTTACCCCGGCTGTTACTGCCCTTGACCTTGCGGGAAAGCCGACGTTGGCGAATCTTCAAGCGCCGTTCACTGACCTTGAGATTGCGGGGATTGTCGATCTTCTCACCAGTGCTGAACGTGGCAAAGGTAGTCAAGCCCAAGTCAATCCCGACCTTTGCCTGCTTCTGTTCTGGCTGGACATGTTCAACTTCGCATTGAATGGCGACGAAATACTTCCCTGTCTTGGTTTTCGACACGGTTGCATTTTTCATCAATCCTTCCATCTTGCGATGAAAAACAGCTTTCACCCATCCGACCTTTGGCAAGTAGACTTGCTCACCTTCAACCTTAAACCGTTGCGGATAGCGCACAGATTGCTTGCCGTGCTTGCGCTTAAACCGTGGATAGTCAGCACGGCCTTCAAAGAAATTCTTGTATGCCTTATCCAAATCCATCAATGCCTGTTGAATGACTTGACTATCTGCGTCTTTCAGCCAGGGATGATCGACCTTCAACCGTTCGGTCAAGTCAGTGGCACAATCGTTGTAATTCAAGCCCGTTCCGGTATCCTGATAGTATCCTTCCCGCACAGCGCGATAGTGGTTGTAGACAAATCGACTACACCCAAACTGCACGGCAAGCTTGTCTTGCTGGTCACTGTCAGGATAGATTCGGAGCTTAAAGGCTTTTCTGATCATCAGACGTTCTTTTGGTTTTCGATATACCGCTTGACAACTTCCAGCGAGACGGTTCCAACGGTTGAGATGAATTTACTACGCGTCCAAAGGTTAGGTAATCGGCTTTTCAGTTTAGGGAACTCAGTCCGTAGCCGATGGGATGTATAGCCCTTGATCTTGCCAATGATGGCATCAATCCCAACCCGCGGATCTATGTCTAGAATGAGATGAACATGATCCGGCATTATTTCCATTTCAATGACGGTGTACCCATACTCTGCTTGCTTTTCCAAAATCAATTCTTTCAGCCTGACGTCGATTCCATCAACCAAGACAGAACGTCGATACTTCGGGCAGAAAATGACGTGATATTGACAAGAGTAGACGATACTGTCAGCCGTATGATATTGCTTAGAAGGTTCTTTTACTTGCATATCTCTATCCTTTGCGTTAGTTTGAATGTATCAATTCTAACACATTTGGCGAAATATGCAAGTATGAATCCTTCCCATTCTTGTAACTGTATCGACCTAAAGGTCACGCCGCCTACCGGCGTCGCCCTTCGGGTAAGCCCTTATATCCCAAGGCTAAAGCCGTTGGGTTTTACGGGCTGTTCCATAATATGCGGATCGCAAAATGGTTTCAGGTTGCAGATTGGGGTGTAGCGGGGTAACTTTGGGGATGAAGGGGCCAATCCGTGTAACCTACTGCCGATCTGGTGCCGCCACTCAACGAGGATGAAACAGCACAGAAGCGCGACCAATTAACGCAAGCCTTATCCGACATAGCCGCAGAGCGCCGGCGGCTGGTTCATGGCTACGTTACCCTGGCAGCCATCCCTGAAGATGATTTTGAAAAACGATCAAAGGCCCTGGCAGCACGCGAAACGGCTCTGCTTACTGAGATGGAAAAGCTTGGAGATGTCGAGACGGAGCAGAATCGCCGTCGATCTAGCATAGATCGACTGAATCGTGTTCGAGATGAGGCGGGTGAGAAATTGGTACACTTGCAAAATGATGAGGAGCCGCAGGCTGTCCGTAGTTGGCTCCATACCTGGCTGCGGCTAAAGGTGGATAGAGAAGATGGGGAAAACCGAGTCGTTGAGATTGTTATTTTCTGACCCCGCAAGGGTAGATTTACAAGGGCGTGCCTGTCTGCCTTCACCCCACCGACTGGTATTAGTTAGGTACACCCTCACTCTCTTTAGTCTCTTCCCGAATCTCGATTTCCACCAACTGAAACCACAGATCATCAGGCACCGGCTTCCCCTGCTCCAGCAATATCGAAGCGATGGCATTGGCGATAGCATCAACGGTTTTCAAGTGAAACCCTTCCCGCTGCT
>JADLGX010000591.1 GCA_020849095.1 Candidatus Eiseniibacteriota bacterium | reverse complement strand
GCGCGCGCCTTCGGCGAAGCACTCCGTGATGTGGGACAGCTTCGGTGCCTCGACGGTGTTCTCGAAGGCCGAGTAGAACCGGGTGACCAACTGGTCGATTGCCTCGAGGGTGCGGTCATCGCTCATGGGAGGCCTGACGCTCAGCATCAGCGGCGGCGCAAAGCGCCGTCTGCCGCATGCTGCTGTTAGGCGCCCGCTCACGCCGTCGGGACGTCATGCTCCGCCTCTGCCGTCACCTCGGAAGCGAGCCAGGTACGCCTCGTATTCGATCGCCGGCGCGGTGGCCAAGGCCTGAAGCTGCTTTAGGAGGCGCATGAAACACTGCAGCAGCGATCGGGAACCGTCGATGACAGTGAGATCCACTCCTCCGCTTACTGAATAGCGCGCCTCGAAGGCGCCGTGAATCAGCGCACATCCGATGTCCAAGTGGCGGTCCGTAGTAAGCTCGGCCAAGGCTTCTCTTAGAGAGTCACCAAATGGCGGCGTCCACGAGCTCTGGTACGTGAGGATACCCGCGACGATCGGCGGCAACGGCCTAGGCTTCGCCACGCCCTCGACATGTGGCACCGGCGCGGAAGTCCGGTGAAGGCGTCGAACCGAGGCTGCCTTGTCTGCGGCATACAGGACATGCTCCCGGTTGAGGTCCTGCTTGACCTCAAGAACGGCATACACGCTTTCGGCTGGCACGTAGCGCTGGTTCGCCTGATTGAAGAGAAGCGGCGAATACTGTCGGTCGTATATCACGACATCGATCTGATCACTGCACAGCCCCTGCGAGTCGATGACGAAGGCGCGATCTGCCTGATACCGATGCGGCAGGTGAGCTTTCAGAACGCGGAGCCAATCCTCTTCGGAGGCTTCGCCGCGGGCTCCAGGGTGCGCCACTGCGACGCGGTTGCCACGGAGCTCGCCCTCAAGGCGTGCCTGCAGGCCGTCCAGAATGTCCGTCAACCGATCGGGGGCAGGGCTGCTCACCAGATGATCCTCTCCCAGTGCTGCTCGCGCGCCGACTGCGCGGCTTGCGCCGCCACTCGCTGCTTCTCGGCCTGCGTCAAGTCATCGGATAGGATGTTGTTCGTGTTGGCGGGATCGACGATGCGCGAAGAGGTCAGTGACGAGCCCACTGTTCGCATCGCATGAAGGAGGTTCTCGGCGAGGGTCGCGCGCGATCGTCCTGACAACGCATCGATCGTGAAGAGCTCGAGGTACAGCGACGGGAAGTCGAGCCCGTGGAGCATCCGCCAGATCTTGATGGCCCGGATCTCCTTCAGTCGACCTGAGTTGTGCACTGTATCCGCGTGCAACGTCACGTTCGTTTGCGTCCAGGAATCCCGCTTGCGGACGTAGAGGCTGTGGTGGTTCTGATACCCGGCTTGAACCCTCCCCGGCACGAGATCGCCACGTGTACCTTTTACGGTCACACCCACCGACACGTTCTGCCGGCGCGGTGACCAGCCGTTTCTCTGCGCCAGTGACACGAGCTGTTCGTAGATTTCTTCCAGGGTGCCAGTGGTGTCGGACTTGAGCGAGATGAACACGTCCACGTCCGAGATTCCGCGAACGCCGGTTTCCTTTGCGTACGAGCCCGAATACAGCAGGGCGCTGAGTTGCTGACCAGCCCATTCGCGCAGCGGACCCGCGACGATTGTCCCGAGCTGTTCGGCGGGCGAGCTCGGGCCACGGGGGACTGCATACTTCGAGAGCACTGATTCGACGTACTGGTCGGGTGTCACCTCTTGCGCTCCTCAGGAAGTTGAATGACGCCGCTTCAGCCGCGGCGCCTGCATGCTCGCGTGATGCCACAACGCCCAGGCGCCGTCGGCTGCAAACGGTAGTTAGGCGGCTACTCCATATTTGCGATAAGTGTGTTGATGTGGCCCAGCAACTGGTCGTACTCGGCCTTGTACGCCTCGACCTTCACGGTCTTTGGCGCGAAGATAAGCCCTCTGCCCAAAGCAAAGATCTTGTCTCCCTGGCGCTCGTGCCAGATCAGCTTGGTGATGCTGGCCATCATCTTCTTGGCGGCTTCGAGGTTCTTCGGACTGTTGATGCAGTAGCGGAAGGAACCCAGCACGATGTCCATTGCGCTGCAAGCGTGAGATGCGCCTACCGCACTCGCGGCGAACAGGTGGATTCTGTCGAGTCGCACCGGGTCATCTTCGGGAAACTGAAGGCCATTCGCGAATTTGTCGGTCAGGTAGGCGTACTCGATGCCAGACGGTAGCCGGTCAACCACTACGATGCCGTGTGTCCCTTGCCGGCTACAGTAGTAGTTGAAGCGGCCGATCACGTAGTTGGCGCCCCACCTGACGAGCTCCTCGGGGGTCTTGGACTTCCCGATCGCATGAAGCACAACGTACGCGATGAACTTCACGCCCAGCTCGATACAGAGATCCACCACGGCCGCCTTTGCCGCTGTGCACGCCGCTATCTCGACGTGCGACGGTCGAGCCCTTGTGTCGAACTTTAGGTCGTCGCCCGAACTGTACCCCGCCGTCTTGCGAATCTGTTCGATTCCGGCGTGCAGGGCGGGCAGCTTATCCGAATCCACGAGCAGCCCGCCGTAGGCAAAGAACTTGGCGGCACCGTCGGGTTTCAGATTCGTCTCGTCGGTGAACAGCAGCAGCATGTTGTCCGCCTAACGTTCGAGCTGGGCAGGCGACAGTGGCAAGACGTCAGGCCCGGGCCGGTGAACATGCTCTGCATACCACCTGTCCGGGGCTCCTGGCCTACCGTTGGCGCTCGTCTTGAGCAAGAGGCTAGGCCTCATCGCCAAAGCGCTGCTTCTCCAGGCGCGAGAGTTCGTCAAGAGTGATGTTTGGATTCTTCGTCGCCTGCTCCAAGAAGAAGTCCCCGCGCCTGAGAATCAAGTTTGCAAACGCTCCCTTCGGCAGACCTGTCGAATTCTGGCCAACGTCCGCGCGAAGGGCGCGAAAGAACTCGTCCATTAGGAACATCGTTTGCGCATCGGGCGCGCTCTTCAATCGGTTCATCCACTTGAAATAGGCCGCGAGAACGTTGCTTCCGCCCCACAGGACGAGCTTCCGTTGCCACTCACGAAGGAAGGCGACCATATTGTCGGAATCCCTTCCTCCGGAGTGGAGAAGCTTGAAGAGCTCTGCGAGGAACTCATCGTAGATCTTGATCTTCTCTGCCCTGAAGTGCGCTTCGATGTCCTTCTTGCGCTCGAAGTAGCGACCGAGCATCACCGTCACAGTTGTACCGAGTAACGTGGCACCTGCCGCGATAACGGCCACCGCAAGTTCAGGTTTGATCGCAACAAGCTCCTGCCAGATCGCACGCACGCCAAGAAGGGCCAGGCCGCCTAGGCCTGCGAGGACTGCTAGGGCCATTGCTGGGCCGATGAAAGTGCGAAGAGTGGGCGTCATGATGCCTAACGTTCGAATTCACCGGCGCTGCGCGGCTTCATCGCGCAGCGTCAGGCTGAATGATGGGTTGGGCAGCAACTCGAACAGTCCCCTTGAAGAGGATCTCGCCGACACTGGGCTCAACGATTGAATCGCGGGTTCGCGTAGCCGGAAAGCGGCCATTCGTCGTGCGCTTGGTTAACTCGATATGGGCCAGATGCAGCGTGCCGTGGAATGGCTCGAAGTGCCGCACCCAACCGACATAAGCGTCTTCGGTACGGCGGCTGAAATGGCGCAGCCGGCAGCTGGCACGCACACGGTCGAGCAACCGCGTTTCGGAAGCCGCCGGGGACTCTCGCACCCTGCAGTTGAGCCGACCGGTCGGGCCGGCGGCATCCTTCGGAATGACACCCTGGCTCATCACGCCCATGCGGCCTTCCTGCTTGCGGTGGACGGGGGAGCCGCAATGCTACCTCAGCGTCGGGAACGACCGAAGCGCAATCTCAATCGGTTGCGTCACACGCCGCTCCGAGCGCATCCAGACGGGCGGCCGTCCGCACCCGAATCACAAAGCACTGCGCCGCCCCCGCTCTCGCGGAGGCGGCGCCTCACGCACCACGTCGTTCGGTCGTTCGGCCTCTCGGCCACTTCGCTACGCCTTCGCCAGACCCCGCAGCACGGTCTGGAGGATGCCGCCGTTCTTGTAGTAGTCCACGTCCACCGGCGTGTCGAGACGCGCGACCACCGTGAACTCCAGCACCGAACCGTCTTCACGCGAGGCGCGGACCTTTACCTTCTGGCGCGGCTTCAGCTCGCCGGCCAGTCCGAGCACGTCGAACGCCTCACGCCCGGTGAGCCCCAGCGATTCGGCGTTCTGCCCCGCCTCGTACACGAGCGGCAGGATGCCCATGCCCACCAGGTTCGAGCGGTGAATGCGCTCGAAGCTCTCGGCGAGCACGGCCTTGACGCCGAGCAGCAGCGTGCCCTTGGCCGCCCAGTCGCGCGACGAACCCGTGCCGTACTCCTTGCCCGCCAGCACCACCAGTGGCGTGCCCGCGGCCATGTACTTCGCGGACGCTTCGTAGATGGGCATCTGCTCGCCGGTCGGGAAGTGCACCGTCACGTTGCCCTCGGAGCCGGGAATCAGCAGGTTCTTCAGGCGGATGTTGGCGAACGTGCCGCGCACCATGACCAGGTCGTTGCCGCGGCGCGAGCCGTACGAGTTGAAGTCCT
>JADLGX010000590.1 GCA_020849095.1 Candidatus Eiseniibacteriota bacterium | reverse complement strand
TCTCCACGTTCTACGCGCCGGCGCACGTGGCCGATCTGGCGCACCTGGAGAACATCTTCTGCGTCATCTGCGACGCCGACCTGAACCGCGTGTGGGTGGCCTCGCGCACGCGCGACAGCCACATCCGATACTTCGCGCCGTGCGGGCGCGTGATGCGCCGCCTGCGCCAGTACGGGGTGCCCGACGATCGCATCTTCATCACGGGCTTCACGCTGCCGCGCGAGAACATCGGCGGTCCCGACATGGAGGTGCTCAAGGCCGACCTGCTCGCGCGCCTCGGCCGGCTGGATCCGCGCGGGCGCTTCACCAGCATCTACGGCTCCATGGTCCGCGACCTGCTGGGCGGCCGCCCGCAGCCCGCGGGTGACGAAACGCGCGTCACGGTGACGTTCGCCGTGGGCGGCGCCGGGGCCCAGACCGAGATCGGCATGCTGCTGGTGCACGGGCTCAAGCAGGGCATTCTCGAGCACAGGTTCCGCCTGGTGCTGGTGGCCGGCACCCACCGCGTGGTGGAGCAGATGTTCCGCCAGTGCGTGGTCCAGATGGGGCTCGAGAGCGAACTCGGCTACGGCGTGCTCATCGTGCGCGAGGACGACAAGCGCGCCTACTTCGACCGCTTCAACGCGCTCATGCGCGAGACCGACATCCTGTGGACCAAGCCGAGCGAGCTGTCGTTCTACACCGCGCTGGGCATTCCCATCGTGGTCGCGCCGCCGCTGGGCTCGCAGGAGGACAAGAACATGCGCTGGCTGGTGGACAAGGGCTGCGCGACGCCGCAGTACCAGCCCGAGCACGCGGGGGAGTGGCTCACCCACCTGCTCAAGGACGGCGTGCTGGCCGAGCGCGCCATGAGCGGCTTCATCAAGAACCGCAAGCTGGGCGTGTTCAAGATCGAGGAAGTGCTGCGCACCGGTGCCATGGCGCGCGAGACCCACCCGTTGCGGCGCTGAACGGCCGGCGTCAGCGCTTCTTTTTCGCCGGGCGCTTCGCCGCCTTCGCGGCTTCCTGCTTCACGCGCAGCTTCGCGATGCGCGTGAGCAGCGCGTACGGGAACGGCTCGTCGAGCGGAAACCGGAGGTTGCCCTTGGGTCCGGCGTACGGGGCCAGCGCCTTCATCAGCGCCTCGTCACCGCGCACGGGCGGAAAGACCCCGATGTGCTCTTGGAAGGCGGCGAAGTACAGCAGGATGCCGCCCTGCCGAAACGCGGGCATGCGGTAGCTGATCACTTCGTCGGCGTCCGGCGCCGCTTTACGGATGGCCGCGCGCAGCTTGCGCAGAACGGCGCGCGCCTCCGGCGCGGCGGCGGCGATGTACTCGGTGATCGTGAGGGGAACGGCCGAACCGGGCTTCATGGCGGCTTCCTCCCGGGGGCTACTTCAGTCCCGACACCACGTGCAGGTCCACGAGCTGCATGTAGTAGGTGTAGCCGTACGCCTTGCCGTCCGCGCTCGTGCGCACGCGCCCGATGCGGTAGATGCCCGTGGGATCGGGCGGCGTCAGCTCGCGCGCCACGGTACGTTCGCCCGTCGCGAGGTCGAGCCGGTGGATGCGCGCGGGCATTTCGTTGGTGCGGAAGAACAACACCGCGTTCTCGGCCGGCAGCCACGTGACCACGCGGTCGCTGCGCTCGAGCATGGGGATCGGCGTGGGATCGCCGCCGTCGAGCGGATAGAGCCAGTGGTCGTGGTCCGCGCTCATGGCCGCGACGGCGCCGATCGCGGGCACGAACGTGAACTCCGTGGAATCCACCCCCTCGGGGCTCAGCGGGCGGAACTCACCGGTGACGCTGTCGAGGTGGTAGAGCCGCGCGCCCTGTCCGGGCTCGTGCGCGGTGACGATCATGCAGCGGTTGTCGGGCAGCCACGCCGCCATGTGCACGATCAGCCCGCCGGTCACCACGTCACGCGGTTCGCCCACACCGGTCGGCAGCACGATGGGCGCGCCGAGCCCGCCCGAGCCGTAGCGCATGCCGAGCACCCACTCGCCGTCGGGCGAGAGCGAGCGGCCCGCGCCGTCGCCCAGCCGGATGGCGGGCGAGCCGTCCATGCTGCGCAGGTACACCGAGCCGTTCGGGCCGCCGCCTTCGGCGGTCTCGTCGAGCAGCAGCGTGCGGCCGTCGGCCGAGATGCCATGCAGCAGCGACCAGTCGAGCCACGACAGGTCGCGCTCGCGCGTCTCGCCCGCGCCGAGCGCGTTGATGCCGGCGCGCTCGGGGCCGTGCCCGATGAGCACGCGGCCGTCCGCGGCGATGTCGTGCACGGTGATGTTGCTGGCCAGCTGCAGCACGCGGCGCAGCTTGCCGTCGAGCGTGATCGCGTAGAGCCCGCGCGCCGCTCCGCCGCGGTCGGCGGAGAACCACACCTCGCTGCCGTCGGGTGACCACGCCAGGCCGCGCAGCGTGCCCCAGTCGTCGGCGAGCACCTTGCGCTCGCCCTTGCGGTTCACGACGGCGATGCAGCCCGAGTCGGAGTTGCGGGACGGATGGTCCACGTAGGCGATCAGCTGGCCGTCGGGCGAAAAGCGGATCTGGCTGATCCAGCCGGCCGTCTGCAGCAGCACGTTGCCGACCGGGAACTCGAGCCGGATCATGCCCGTCTTCATGCGCACGATCGCCAGCTGCTGGCCGTCCTTGCTCCACTCGGCGGCGTGCACGTCGTGCAGCATTTCGCGCGCGGCGCCGCCCATGGGAGGGACGCGCGCCAGCGTGCCGCGACGGTCGAACGACGTCACGAACTCGGTGCGCAGCAGCACGGCCATCTCGTTGGTGGGCGACAGTCCGAGCAGGTCGGTGTTCGAGAACCCGAGCGTGCGCGCTTCCGGGTTGCCGATGTGCGACCAGAACACCTCGAGCGGCTTGCCTTCCCAGCTGGCGCTGTACACCACCGAGTGGCCGTCGGGCGTGAAGCGCGCGGACCAGATGGCGCCACGGCGGAACGTGATGCGCTCATAAGAGACGCCGGCGCCCTCCGGGGCGCCCGTGCCCGCGGCCCCGGTCGCGATCGCTGCGCTGGCCAGCGTCTCGAGCGCGAAGGCCAGGTCGCGCGCGGACTCGAAGCGCTCGCCCGGGGCCTTTTCGGTGCAGCGCTGCAGGATCGGCTCGAGCAGCGGCATCTGCGCCAGCAACTCGGCCGGCAGCGACGGCAGGTCCTCGCCGAGAATGGCGGCCATGGACTCGGCGGGGGACTCGCGGCGGAAGGGCGAGGCGCCCGTGAACATCTCGAACAGCACGCAGCCGAGCGCGAACACGTCGGCGCGATGGTCGGCGGCGGCGCCGCGCACCTGCTCGGGCGCCATGTAGCCGACGGTTCCCATGACGCGGCCCATCTGCGTCATGGCGGTGGCGGCGAGCGAGTCCACCATGCCGCTGTTGGAGCCGGGCTCGTTGCGCACCAGCTTGGCCAGACCGAAGTCGAGGATCTTCACCTGCCCGCTCGGCAGCACGAACAGGTTCTCGGGCTTGAGGTCGCGGTGCACGATGCCCTTGGCATGCGCGGCCGCCAGCCCCTGCGCGATCTGGACGCCGTAGTCGAGCGCCTTGCGCGCGGGGATCCCGTCCTCGAGCCGCACGCGCAGTGTGGAGCCGTCGAGCAGCTCGGTCACCACGAACGGCGCGCCTTCGTGCGCGCCCACGTCGAAGATGGCGACGATGTTCGGGTGGTTGAGCGCGCCCGCCGCGCGCGCCTCCTGGTCGAACCGGCGCAGACGCTCGGGGTCGCTGCTGAACGCCTCGGGCAGCACCTTGATGGCGACCTCGCGCCCCAGGCTGGTGTCGCGGGCGCGGTAGACCACGCCCATGGCTCCGCTGCCGAGCGGACCGAGCACTTCGTAACGGCCGAGACGACTGTTGGGTTCGAGATTCATGGGGGCGCAGCCTCGCAAAACAGCCCGGGCAAGTCGAGGAGTTTCGCGCCCCGGTGGCAGGTCCGGCGCGATCGGGTGCTCTCACCCGGGCGGGACATTTCACAGGATGTTTCATCGCCGCCGCCGAAGCGCAGCCGCTACACTTTTCGCCATGCCCACACGCACCCGCTCCTCGTGCGCGGCCGCCCCATGGCGGGCCGCGGCGCTCGCCGTGCTGCTCGCCGCCGCGGTGACGGCGGCGCTCGCCTCGCCAGCTGGCGCGATCAAGCGCATCTACCTGGCCAACGACGAGCACACGGACTACTTCTGGACCGCCGACGACGTGGCGTACCGCGCCGCGTTCCTGGGCATGCTCGACTTCTACATGGCGCAGGCCGAGTCCACGGTCAGCAATCCCATCGAGTCGCGCGGCCGGTTCAACACCGACTGCAGCCTGTGGATGTGGGAGTACGAGCGCCACAAGACACCTGCGGAGTTCGGCCGGCTCATGTCGCTCGTGCGCATGGGCAGCATCTCGATGCCGCTCAACAACGCGGTGCTCTGCTACGGCGGCACGCCGGCCGAGGCGGTGCTGCGCAGCATGTACTACGCGGGCCGGCTCGAGCGCCGGTACGACCTGCGGTTTCCCATGGCGCTCGCCATGGAGAACCAGACCCTGCCCGGCGGGCTGGCCTCGCTGTGGGCGGGCTCGGGCGCGCGCTACTCGTGGCGCGGCGTGTGCGGCTGCGCGAGCCAGACGTCTTACGCGCCGCGGCCGCGCGAGATTTACCGCTACACCGGTCCCGACGGGCAGGGCGTGACCATGAAGTGGAACACGCTCACCAACGGCACCAACGGCATCGGCGGATACCTCGAGGCGTCCGCCACCAGCGCCATGGTGGACTATCTCGACAGCAATCCCGCCTTCACGTCGCTGTGGCCCTGGGACGTGAGCGCGGCGTTCGGCTACGGCGGCGACCGCCTGGACACGCGCACGAACGTGTTCCTCACCACCGCGCAGCAGATGAGCAACGCGTCGCGCCTCGTGATCGTGTCCAACCAGACGGACTTCTTCGAGGACTTCCTCGCGAACCACGGCGGCGCGATTCCCACGTTTTCGGGCAGCTTCGGCAACGAGTGGGAGCTGTACCAGGCGTCGCTGGGAGCGGTGACCAGCGCATTCCGGCGCGAGCTCGAAAAGCTGCGCACCGCCGAGGCGCTGGCCACGATCGCCGCGTGGCGGGATCCCGCGTTCACCGCCGGGCGCGAGGCGTCGCGCGACAGCGCCTTCATGGCGGCGGGGCTGTACTACGAGCACGACTGGACCGCCGACGGACCGGTCTCGCGCGCGGCGCGCGCGCAGTTCCAGCGCGACCAGCTGGCCATCCTGCGGCGCTACGTGAGCGCGCTGCACGCCGACGCGCTGGCCGCCGTCGCGGCGGATGTGGCGGCGCCGGGTTCCGAAGAGCGCCACCTGGTGTTCAACCCGCTGTCGTGGACGCGCATGGACGTGGCGGATCTGGACACGCAGGTGCCCGAGCCGCGCCACGTGGTGGACGCGGTCACTCTCTCCGAGGTGCCCAGCCAGAGCGTGTCGCCCACGGTCGTGCGCATTCGCGCCGGCGCCGTGCCCTCGGTGGGCTACCGCGTGTTCGAAGTGCGCGCCGGGGCGCCGGCCGCGCTGCCTGCCGCGGCCACGGTGACGCTGCCGTCGTTCGACAACGGGCTGTACGGCGTCACGCTGGGCGCGCGCGGGCACCTCACCAGCGTCGTGGATCATCGCGACGGCGACCGCCAGCTGGTCGCCGCGGGCAGCTGGCTCAACGATCTCGCCACCGGCGACGGCACGGTGACGCTCGAGAGCACCGGGCCCGTGTCCACCACGCTGGTCGTGAACCCGCCCAGTTCGCCGCCGCACCGCACGCGCGTCACGCTGTACGCCGGCGTGGACCGCGTGGACATCGAGAACACGATCACCGGGAACTTCTCGGGCAAGGCCGAGTACTTTTCGCGCTTCAACCTGAGCGCGCCCGTGGTGCGCCACGAGGAAGTGGGCATGATCGCCACGGCGGCGCGCGCGGCCGCGGGAGGGGACTACGCCGACGCCAACGCGCGGACGGACTACCTCACGTTCGGGCACTTCGCCGACTTCTCGGAAGCCTCGCGCGGCGTGACCCTGTCCAACGCCGACTGTTCGGTCTTCCAGCTCGGCAACAGCACCCCGATCACGCTCGATGCGGGCTCACCGCAGATTCGCGCGGTGGTGGGCATGCAGGTGGACGGAGTCACGTACGGCATCCCGAACCAGGGCGGGGACACGGAGTTCCCGAGCCGCTTTGCGCTGCGCCGGCACGGCGCGTACGACGCGGCCGCCGCCATGCGGTTCGCGCTCGAGCACCAGAACCCGCTGGTCTCCGCGCGCCTCACGGGGGGAGCGGCGGGAGCGCTGCCCGCCGACACATTCTCGTTCGTGCGCCTGCCCTCGCCCGACGTGCTGCTCTGGGCGCTCAAGCCGGCCGAAGAGGGCATCGGCGCCGGCGTGATCGCGCGCGTGTGGAACCTGGCGCAGGGCCAGCGCGTCTTCCAGCTGGGACTGCCGCAGGAGCAGGACATCGTCGCCGAGCGCGCCACGCACATCGAAACCCCGCTCGGCGCCGCCCTCGTGTCGAATGGTCAGCTCACTGACCTGCTCGAGCGCCAGCAGATGCGCACGTACCGGCTCAAGCCCGCTCCCGCGCCGGTGCGCGTGACGCCCGGCGGTGGCGAAGAAGTGCGCGAACTGGGCGTGTTCCCCAATCCGCTCGGCCGCGCCGGCGCGGCCGCCGTCGCGTTCCGGCTCGCGCAGCGCGCGCGGGTGACGGTGCGCGTGCTCGACGTGCGCGGCGCCGTGGTGGCCACGCTGTGCGACCGCGCGCTCGAAGCCGGAGCGCACCAGCTGGCGTGGGACC
>JADLGX010000589.1 GCA_020849095.1 Candidatus Eiseniibacteriota bacterium | reverse complement strand
GAGGGCGCGGCCGACCGGGGAACGGCGGGACCGGGCCGGCGATGGAAGAACGGCATGCGCGCGCCGCAGCCGGTCAGCGGCGCGGCGACGGTCACGAGCAGCGCCGCGGTGACGACGGCGCGCCGGAGGAGTGCGGGCTTCATCGCGAGGCTCCCTCTGTTGCCGCGGCGCGCTGGGCGCGCGACGGGTTCGGGCTCTGGGCGTCGAGCAGCGGAAACTCGACCTCGGGCTGGAAGTAGAAACGCGTGGCGAGCTTCTGCCCGAGCTGTTCGCGGGCGCGCGCCACCCACTCGTCGGCGGGAGCAGCCGCAGGATTCTGGCGGAGCAGTTCGGCCCACACGTCCTGGCCGCGGTTGGCGAACGGGCGCGCCTTCTCGGCGAGCACGTCCCGATAGGCGAGCAGGTCGTCGCCCGCGAGGTCGGGAGGGGCCTGGCTGTGTTCGAGCGCCGACGCGAACTCCTGCAGCGTCTCGCCGATCCGGTAGGCGGAAGCGTGCGCCCAGACGGGCACGGCCAGGTCGGCGCAGCGCCGGTAACGGGCGAGCGTCGAGTCGAGCAGCGTCTTGCGCGCCGCCACCGAACGCGCGAGCGGCTGGGTGAGGGCGACAGCCGCGCAGGCTTCGCGCGCCTCTTCGGCCAGCAGGAAGCGAACGTGGGCCACAAGCTCGCGCGAGCCGAGGGCGGGCTGCGCCTTGGCCCGGCGCAGGTACTCGGACAGGTGCGAGCGCGCCGGCGCCGCGCTCTTGCCGCGCGCCGGAGCGGCGAGCAGCGCCGACACCGGGCGGCCCGGCCCGACGGCGGCCAGGTCGCGGCGGGCGAGCGCTTCATAGATGCCCATGGCGCCCTCGACATCCGCCGGATGGCGGCGCACGTACTCGAGGCGCAGCGAATCGGCGCGAGCCACGCGCCCCGCCGAGGAGTACAGGTCGGCGGCGCGCAGCCACGCCGCGGCCGCATTGTCCGGATCGCTCTCCGCGGCGGAGAAGGCCAGGTAGGCGGCCCCGGCTTCGGCTGAATCCCCGATGGCTTCCCACGAACGGGCGGTCTGCAGGCGCGCCTCGCGCGCGAACTCGCCGCGCGGCTGGCGCGCGAGCAGCACGCCGTACGCGCGCACGGCTTCGCGCGGCTTGCCGGCCTTCTGCCACGACAGGGCGGCGCGGTACTGCGCCAGCGCGGCGTCCTCGTAGCCGGGCCAGCGCGCGGCCACCTGCTCGAAGCGGCGGGCGTGGTCGGAGTATGCGTTGCTGTCCGCCGCCACTGCCGCGTCGGCGGCGCGATACGCGCACACCGGCAGCGCGCGTTCGGCGCGGCGCGCCAGGGAGTCACGCTTCTGGGTCACGGCGACCGTGCGGGCCGTCTCGAAAGCCGCGCCCGCGGCCTCGAACCGTCCGAGCCGGAACAGCGCTTCGCCATGCTGCAGGGCGGCGAGCGGCGCGCGCGCATCCGCGGGCCATCGGGAAGCGAACGCCGGCAGGTCGCGGGCCGCGCGATCGTCCCAATGGTGCGCCACCGCCAGCTGCGCCTGGCGCCACGTCACGTCGGCCGCCAGCGCGTGCGCGGGAAAGCGATTGCGCAGGGCGTCGCCCGATTCGATCACCGCCAACGCCAGCGAGTCGGAACCCGCCGGGCGCGCGCCGCGCGTGCGCTCGTACCACGCGTCGGTCGTGGCCACGGCCTGCGCCAGCGCCGCCGCGGCGAGAGTGTCCGGCGCATGCTTCGCCACGTGCGCGAAGTAGCGCAGCGCGGCGGGAGCGTCGCCCGACTGCGCGCTCGCGTTGCCGGCGTCCAGGCGGAGCGCCGCGGCGCCCGCATCGTCCGGCCACTGCCGCAGCAGCGTCTCGTACGCCGATCGCGCGCGCGCCCATTCCGCCGCGTCACGGCCGGCCGCCGCGCGGTCGTGGTGCGAGCGGGCGATGGCGAGGTAGGAATCGTGCGCGAACTGCTCGCCGGCACGGCGAAGCGAGTCGCTCGACTGCGCGCGGGCCCATGCGCCATCGGGCAGGAAACGCGGCGCCAGCTCGGCCTGCGCCCGGCGCGCCTGGTCGGAGTGCTCGGCGCGCTGGAACGTGGCCACCTGCCGCTGGGCGGCCAGCAGCGCTTCGGGCGAGGCGGGATAGCGATCGAGCACGAGCTGGTCGGTTCCCGCCGCGTGCACCGGATCGCCGTAGCGGCGGAACTGCTGGCCCAGCGCGAGCAGCACACGGCGTTCGTACGGCCGCTTTCCGACCCGGTCGAAGTAGCGTGCGAACGCCGGCGCGCCGCCGGCGCCGGCGAGCGCGTGGACGAAGTAGGCCTCGGCTTCGGTCTCGATGTCCACGTGGACGTCGGCGCGGCGCTGTTCGTACAGGTCGAGCACGGCCCGGAAGGCGTCGGCCGCGGGCTCGAAGTGGTCCTGGTTGAAGTGCGCCCAGCCCAGCTTGTACGAGGCGATCGCCGACAGCGTGGGCTCGCCGCCCTCGGCGGCGTGCGCGTAGAGCGGCGCGGCTTCGGCGAAGCGCTTCTCGTCGAATGCCATGTCGCCCATCCGCAGCCACGCCTCCTGGCAATAGGGCGAGCCGGGGGAGGTGGCGACGAGGTCGGCGAAGAAGCGGCGAGCCTCGGGTTCGCCGGCCTCGGCGAGGATCATTCCCGAGTTGAAGCGCACGGCATCCAGATGGGCGTAGTCGCCGTCCTCGGCGAGCATGCGCCGATAGAGCGCCAGCGCGCGCGTCGGATCGAGCACGGGCACGGCGCCGGGCGACGCCGAACCGGACTCCTGGCGGCGCAGGAACGCGGCCATGCGCTCGCGGAAGTCCG
>JADLGX010000588.1 GCA_020849095.1 Candidatus Eiseniibacteriota bacterium | reverse complement strand
GCTGTCGAGCCTCAGTTCGGCGCCCGCCAGCCGCCCATCGCCGTCGCCGTCGAAAGCCTCGAGCACGGCCGGCACGTATCCGCCGGCGTCCAGGTAGGCGAGCCTCAGCGTGTCCGCAGCCACCTCGCGCCCGGTCTCGGCCGAGATCCAGTACCAGCGTTCGGTCACGTTGTAGGGCGCGAGCCGCGTCGCCCCCGCCACGTCCCGGCGCGGCAGCAGCAGCGGCGCGTAGCCTTCACCGTAGACCGCGTTGAGCGGGGCCTGCGCGTCGGGCGCGAGTCCGCGGTAGATCGCCACCGGCGCGCCGCTCTGCCTCACCACGCTGGCGTCGAGCATCTGCAGCGCCGGTCCCATCGGGTGCGGAATGTGGCAGGCCTGGCAGTCGAGTGCGTCGAGGTGCCGGCGCTTGTAGGGCAGGAAGTCGTGCACCGTCATGGGGTCGTGACACGAACGGCATGTCGCCGCCGCCAGCCGGTGATCAGGACGGTTCAGGAACTCCGACAACGAAATCCGTCGGGGGTCCTGCACGAGGAAATCGAGCGGCGACTTCTTGAGGTCCTTGCGCATCGGGTTGTTCGACGCGAAGTGACAGTCCACGCACTTCACGAGCCGGCGTGCGTGCGCATCCCAGGGATAGCGCCGGGCTTCCTTGTCCTTCAGGTTGAGCAGCGCGTTCGCGACGTCGTCGGCCGAGTAGATCGCCCCGGCGCGCTGCGTGAAGCCGTAGTCGGCTTCCGCCCGCAGAGGCGCGTCGAAATCGTCCGGCAGCCGCACGGGCGCGGCATCGGCGTGCACGACGCCGTGGCAGGCGGCGCACTGCGCGTCCTGCGGAGCCGAAATGCGCAGCGCTTCGCGACGCAACTTGCCGTCGGCACCCAGCGTGGCGGCCGACGTGGGCAGTGTGCCGCCCTCCCAGTGGCACGAGGCGCACTCGGCCTTGACGCGGTCGTTCCAGTGGCCGCTGTGGGTGTGGATGTAGGCGGCGTCGTGACACGCGCCACAGGTGCGCTCGGACGAAGCGGCCTGGCCGGAACGGGCAGCCGGGTTTCCGGCCGCGTCGAGCACGGCAAAGACCGGGTGCATCGAATTGGCGCCGGCGGCCGGAGACGCGAGCAACAGCGTGGCGGCCGCGGCGAGTGCGATCGTCCGGAAGTTCATCGCCGCGCTCCTCTCTGGATCGGGTCGCCTTCGTACCCGAGCGCGGCCCAGTCCATCCGCGAACGCGGTCCGTGGCAGTCGGTGCACTGCAGCGCAGCCTCCTTGGGGGCGACTGAGTGCGACAGCGGCCAGTACATGGCCGTCGGCGCCCAGCCGAAGCGGCCGCTGTACGGCAGTCCCGAGGCCTCGGCGCCGAGCGCGATCGCGCGGTTCCAGTCGAAGCTGCTCCAGTAGCCGCCGGGACCGGCAGTGACCGGCGGCATGATCGTCGCGTACTTGCGGTCGTAGGGCAGGGTCGCGCGGTGCACCTTGAACGGCCAGATCTTGGCGCTGGTGTCGCCGATCGCTCCGCGCGGACCGTTGATCGCGGTCACGCT
Organism: Candidatus Eiseniibacteriota bacterium; assembly: GCA_020849095.1. Taxonomy (GTDB): domain Bacteria; phylum Eisenbacteria; class RBG-16-71-46; order RBG-16-71-46; family RBG-16-71-46; genus CAIXRL01. Next base: position 1,293 of record JADLGX010000588.1, on the reverse strand, counting down.
GGTGCTGTCGATTCGGTCACCGAGCAGGTAGCGGTTCACGCTGCGGTTGAACCATGCGTACTCGGGCACGAGGTTCTTTCCGTACAGGAACTCCCCCTTGATCTTCAGGTAGCGGTGGGCATCGTCCTCGCGAGTCGAATCCCCGGCCTTGGACCAATCCCAGAAGGTCTTCGTCGGCAGTTTGCGGGCGTAGGTCCCGATGTGACAGGTCTGGCACGCGACGGCCGCCAGGTGGGCATTCAGCCGCGGGTCGCGATGCGGCGGATCGCGGTGGCAGTCGGTGCAAGCGACTCCGTTCGCATCGTCCACGCTTACCGAGAACGCGCGCCCGGAGATCCGGTGGTCCTTCGTGCGGTGGCAATCGATGCACAGGAATCCGAGCTGGCCCATGTGCACGTCGTCCTCACGCGACGGGTTGTCGAGCCGGCTGTCGAGGTCGCCGTGCTTCACGCCCTGGCCCCCGCCGCCGTAGTTGTGGCAGACGCCGCAGTTCTCGCGCTTCGGGAAACCCACCGACTTCGCGGCGGCGAGCAGATCGGCGCCATCGGCGGGATTGCCGAACTCGCCCTTCACGTAAGTGCCCGCGCGCTCGTGGCACACGAGGCAATCCACGTTGTCGGCGTTCGAGAAGTCGAACGCATCGTCAGCCCAGCCGTAGCCGGCATGGCACTTCATGCACGACGAATTGTTGCCCCTCGCGCTGATGCAGAAATTGTTGATCAGGTTGCGCTTGCCGAGCCGGAACCGGCCCTCGCGCCCGGGCACGGCGGTCGAGTCGCCGAGCCAGGTCCAGTGCGGCGTCTTCATGAAGTGTTCCGCCGCCTTCGGATGGCACTTCAGGCAGGCGCGTGTGACGGCCTGCGGAGAGTCGAACGGCTTCGTGAAGTACGGGCCGTGATCGAGATGCGCGTGCTCGGGCCGCACGAAGGCCGCCTTGGCCGGGACTGGGGCGCCCCCGCGAGAACCGGCCGCGAGGTACGCCCCCAGGCCGACGAGCACGGCGCCCACGACGAGCACCCAGATGGGGAACGAGGATCGCGGCTTCACAGGCCCCCCAGATCGCTCGTCGCCGCAACGCTGGCAATCGTCGTCGTCTTCAGGTAGCGCAGGAAGTCCTTCTCGTACCCCATGATGCGCTTGCCGAACACGCAGTTGTGCTTCGACTTACCCGAGCAATGCCGCTTGCGGAACAGGCAGGGGAACAGTTCCACGCGCCCCTCGATCGCCTCGTACACCTCGTAGAGGCGAATGCGGCCGGCGCTGCGGGAGAGCGTGAAGCCGCCCGTCACGCCG
>JADLGX010000587.1 GCA_020849095.1 Candidatus Eiseniibacteriota bacterium | reverse complement strand
GAGTCTGACGACGCCGACGAGCTCTCCGTCCCGGAGAAGATCCTGCTCGTCCAGGATCTGTGGGATGACATCGCACGCTCGCCCCGAGATGTCGAGCTCACGCCCACCCAGCGGGAGGAGGCCGAGCGCAGGCTCCTTGCGCACGAGAGCAACCCCCGAACCTACCGAACGTGGGCGGAGATCAGAAGCCGACTGGAGGGCGGGCGGTGAAGTGTCGCGTGGAGATCCTGCCGGAAGCGGAACTCGAGCTGGAGGAAGCGCTCCGCTGGTACGAAGACCAGCGGGGAGTTCACCTCCGTCCCTTCCACGGAATCTCCATGGCAAGCACCTGGGATGTCGTACCGTCAAACAGCACGCTGGTTTCGTCGGCAGTGCTTAGGCCCCTGACGTTTCCCCGTTCCCCCCGGCGGAGAGGATGTGTGGTCGAGTGACGCAACTGGTGACGCAATGACTCGAGACGCCGCTGCTTCGGGCCAGCAGTTCGATAGCACCCTGCTCGTGGTGGACGACGAGGAGTTGGTCCGCAGGACGGTGAGCGAAGCGCACAGGGATGAGCGCTCGCAGGTGCTCGAGGCTGCAACGGGATCAGAGGCGTTGGCGATCCTGGCGAAGACGCGGGTTGAGCTGGTTCTCCTGGCTATGGACCTCAGCGAATCGGGCGAGAGCGGGATCGATGTACTTCGCAGGATAAGTGCCCAATGGCCGGAGACGCTCGTCATCATGATGGCCGCGCGCGGCGGGGACAAGTCCGTGGGCGAGGCGGTGCAGACCGACTGCTACCAGTACATCGCGAAGCCAATCGACGTCGATCAGCTCCGTCTCCTCATCCGAAACGCGCTCGCCTCGCTCGAATTGAAGCGCGAGGTGGAGGTGCTGCGCCTCGATCAAGGGCCGTGGAGAGACGGGTGGGTTGTCGCCGAGAACGGGTGCATGAGCGATGTCTTCGCGAATGTCGAGAAGATCGCGCGGAGTGGTTGCTCTACGATCTTGATCGAGGGAGAGACGGGGGTTGGCAAGAAGATCATCGCCAGATGCATCCATGGGAGTACGGGCCGGCCACGCGGCAGTTTCGTCGATATCAACTGCGCCTGGGTGCCTGGGCCAACTCTCGAGGGGGCACTATTCGGACTTGCGCGCGGTTCGTTCAACGAGGTCTACGGCGACGGGCGCGGGCTGATCGAGCTGGCCGGTCGAGGAACGGTCTATCTCGAGTCAATCAGTGAGATGCCGTTGAATCTGCAGTCGAAGCTTCTCCAGGTGCTGAACTCGCGGACCGTCCGACCCTGCGGGGGAACGACCGAGAGCACGGTGCGATGCCTGTTCGTTGTCGCGACCAGCCGCGATCTGCGGGAAGAGGTGCGCGCCGGGCGCCTCCGTGAGGACCTCAGGCATCGCATCTCCATGGCTTCGATCGTGATTCCGCCGTTGCGCAATCGACGGGAAGATATCCCGATCCTGGCGAAGCAGTTGTTCGATCGGTTCAATCGCGAGCTCTCCCGCGAGGTTCCGGGAATCGCACCCGATGCTCTGGAACTGCTCGGCTGCTATGGCTGGCCCGGCAACTTGCGCGAACTGAAGAATGTGATGGAGCGCCTGGTGCTGACGAACCGGGGAGGCGAGGTTCGGCCCGAGCATCTTCCCCCCGAGATCCGAGGTGCGTCCGGATCGATCCCCGAAGCTGGGCAGGAAGAGATCACCTTCCCAACCGGCCGTGTGCTCAAACTTGCGGACGTGGAGCAAGCAGCGGTCGCGCACGCACTTGCATGTTTCCGCGGCAATCAGGTGATGGCGGCGGAAGAGCTCGGCGTCTCGCGCCAGACTCTCCGCAGGAAGCTTCGGGCGCATCCGCTGAAAGAGTCGCAGTAACGCACGTCCCACGCCATGGACCCGATCTTGAACCAGCGGACGCGTTCGGGGCTTGGGCGGCGTCCGATGGTTTCTTGTTGGCCAGGGCTCCCATCCGCTCTCCAGGTCGGGACCCCGGCAGCTCTGGCCAGCTTCCTGGCACTCGATGATGGCGTACCGCCGCTCACCGCAGACGTTACCTGTGGGTTCGGTACCCGCCACCGGAGTCCGGCCGAGATCGCGGCGCGACTGCACGGGGGCAGAGTGGTGCAGTGGGTTGTGCTCAGCGGAGGGCAGAATCCGCTTACCGGACTTCGCCAGCCGCGGGTCGACGAGGAGATCTCGCGCCGCCCCGGCGTCGCAGCGCTAGTCGCCAGGGAAAGCGACCCCGGCCGATCGCTGATCGGGGTCGTTCGGCCATCCTGGCCTCCTCTCGACGGGTTTGGGTCAGTGAGCGGCGTGCGCCAAGGCACGTAAGACATTCTTGTTGAGTGAGTTGTGTGAGTTGAGGCAGGTCCAAGATTCCATTCAAGGGCCGTTGCGTTTGTGTCGAATATTACGTATATTGCGTTTGTGAGGAGGTTTCGACCATGAGCGTGACGTCCGCCGACACCGAACCGGCGCTTCCGACCAAAGAAGACACTGATCTGGCGAAGGAGTCCATTCGACGCCTGAGTTCGCACGCAGGCCGGGAGGTTCAGATCGCGGTGTGCGACCAGACGGGAGAAACAGCCCGCCTGGAGCTGCCTCGCGTGGCGGTAGAGCTGCTTCGCAGGCTCCTCGCGGAGATTGCGCGCGGAAACGCGGTCACGATCATTCCCTATCATGCGGAGCTCACCACCCAGCAAGCAGCGAACGTGCTCCATGTCTCCCGACCTTTCCTCGTCCGGCTCCTCGACAGAGGTGAGCTGCCCCATCATCGAGTCGGCACGCACAGACGGATCAGGTTCGAAGACGTCATGGCCTACAAGAAGTCACTCAGGGAAAAACAGCGCGAAGCGCTCGACGCTCTCACGCGGGAAGCTCAAGAACTAGACCTGGGATACTAAGTGGCGTTCACGGCGCTCTGCGACGCCGCGAAGTCCATTCGAGAGCGACTTCAGAATCCTGCCAGAAGTGTGGCGGAGTACCTGGAGACTTTGCAGGGGGTCGGGCTAGTTCGGTTGGTCGACGAACTGCAAGAGCTCAAGGAGCAATTCTAGGACCTGCTTGCCGCTTCGCCTCGGGACGCTCGGAGTCCACTTGGCGCGAGAGTTCGCGCCCGCGCGACCGAGAAACCACGACACCGGCTCAACCGTTGGGGCGTATCTGAGTTCCGAACCACGACCGTCGCCTACGCGCAGCACGTGGGAGGGCATGCCTGCCCGCAGTCCTCGCATCGCGACCCGTGATGACATGGCAGTACAGCACCTTGCACCGTCGTGATCCGCCGATCTAGCCCCGCCCCACCGTTCTAGCCATCACCTCCCACCCACCCGTCTTGCACGATATAGCGAACAAATGTATGGCACTCCCCACCCCTCTGGACGAAAATCACTCCTGTCACCCGTAGCGCATGGCCGAAGCAGCCTCGCTTTCGCCCTGCGACGCCCCCGACTCTTCCCGAACAAGGAGCGCGCATGGACCGGATCGCCCCTCTGGACCGGATCGCCTGCATCGACCTCCCCGCCTTCCCGCTCCAGCTCCTGATGCTGCGGCATCCCGAGTGGAAGGACGGCCCGGTGGCGGTGGTGGAGCACGATCGGCCACAAGGGAGGATTCTCTGGGTGAACGAGGCGGCGCGGGAGGAGCGGATTCTGCCGGGGATGCGCTATGCGGCGGGGTTGTC
>JADLGX010000586.1 GCA_020849095.1 Candidatus Eiseniibacteriota bacterium | reverse complement strand
CGCGCGAACCACCGCGTCGAACGCTGGGAGTACGTGCTCGAAGGCCGCCAGCCGCCGCCCGTCCGCTGGACGTGGGAAGGCTGGCAGGAACACGGGGGACTCTGGTTCCCGACCGCGCATCGCCAGGACGGCGCCGCCATCCTCACCACCGATGTCGAAGCCGTGAAGGAGTTCCCGGCCGGCACCTTCGAGCCGCGCTGAAGACCTTGGGCGTGAACCTGCGCATCTCCGAACTGTTCTTCTCGCTCCAGGGCGAGGGCCCCTCCACCGGCACGCCCGCGCACTTCCTGCGGCTGCAGGGCTGCGACGTGGGCTGCCGCTGGTGCGACACGCGCTACACGTGGAACCCCGAGGGCGGGCGCGCCGCGACTTACGACGAAGCGCGCGCCGAACTGCGGGCGCTGGGCGAGGCGCCGCTGCTGGTCGTGACCGGCGGCGAGCCGCTGTCGCATCCCGGAATCACCGGCCTGCTCGAGCGGGCGCTCGGGGACTGGGGAGCGGTCGAGGTGGAAACGAGCGGCATCCATCCGCCGCCGCTGCGTCATCCCCGCCTGCGCTGGAACCACTCGCCCAAGCTGCCCTCCGTCACCGAACGCTGGGCCGGCACGTGGCGGCACACCGCCGCGTTCGCCGCCGATCCGCTCACCACGTTCAAGCTCGTGGTGGGGGACGAACCCGACCTCGCCGATGCGCTGCGCCTGATACGGGAACACGAACTGCCGAGGAACCAGGTCATGCTGATGCCCGAAGGACTCACCGACGACGCGCTGCGCGCGCGCGCGGTGACGCTCGCCGAAACCTGCAAGCTCGAAGGGCTGCGCATGTCGGCGCGCCTGCACGTGTGGCTCTGGGGCGCGCGGAGGGGCGTGTGACGAAGCGCGCGGTCATCCTGCTTTCGGGCGGACTCGATTCCGCCACCTGCCTGGCCTGGGCGCGGGCGCAGGGCTTCGAGTGCGCGACGCTCGCCGTGGACTACGGCCAGCGCCATCGCGTCGAACTCGAGGCGGCCCGGCGCGTGGCGGCGGCGCTCGGCTCGGCCGACCACCGCACGGTGCGCATCGACCTGTCCACCATCGGCGGCTCCGCGCTGACCGCGGACATCGCCGTCCCCAAGGGGCGCGACGAGGCCGCGATGGCCGCCGCGATCCCCATCACCTACGTGCCCGCTCGCAACGCCGTGTTTCTGGCCGTCGCGCTGGGCTTTGCCGAGACGCTGGGCGCCGCCGACCTGGTGGCGGGCATGAACGCGATCGACTACTCGGGCTATCCCGACTGCCGCCCGGAGTTCGTGCGCGCGTTCGAGTCCCTCGCCCGGGTGGCCACCAAGGCCGGCGTCGAAGGGACGCCCTACGTGGTGCACACCCCGTTGATGGATCTCGACAAGGCGGGCATCATCCGGCTCGGCACCTCGCTCGGCGTGGATTACTCGATCACACACTCCTGCTACGATCCCACCCCCGAAGGGCTCGCGTGCGGCGCGTGCGACTCGTGCGCGCTGCGCTCGCGAGGGTTCCAGCAGGCCGGCATTCCCGACCCCACTCGTTACCAATCCCCCACCGAGGCCTGATTTCTTGCGAGTCGAACTGGTCAAGCGCTTCCGATTCGAGTCGGCCCACCGTCTCCCGATGGTGCCGCCCGACCACAAATGCCACCGCATCCACGGCCACTCGTTCCGCGTGGACGTGGCGATCGCCGGCGAGATCGACCCGGCCATGGGCTGGCTCGTGGACTTCGGCGAAATCGCCGCCCGCGTCGAGCCCGTGCTCCGGCAGGAGTTGGACCACCGCCTGCTCAACGACATCCCCGGGCTGGAGAATCCCACCTCCGAGCTGCTCAGCGTCTGGCTGTGGAACCGCCTGCAGCCGCTCGTTCCCCATCTGGACGCCATCACCGTCCACGAGACCTGCACCGCGCGTTGCACCTACCGCGGAAAGTGACGCTCGATCCTCACGTCGAATGTTGTCCGGAACATGACGCGCCTGAGGGAATGGACGCCGCATCATGAGCGTTGATTCCCTCGCAGGCAGCGCAGTTCCGTCGCACATGTTCCTCAAGGCCACGAGCCGGACGCCGATGCTTAAGGACGACCCCCACACCGGCCAGGGAGCCCAACCATGAAACACCGCATCTTCATCACCGGAGCCTCGGGCTACATCGGCAGCGCCGTCGCCGCACGTCTGGTGCGCGCCGGCCACGAAGTGAGCGGACTCGCGCGCAGCGAAGCGGCCACCCGCACGCTGCAGGCGCTGGGAGTGACTCCCGTTCCGGGTGACCTCGGCGATCCCGCCGAGTGGATCGGCGTGCTGCAGAACTGCGACTCGGCGGTCCACATCGCGTTCGATGGCGCGAAGGGCGCCTCCGAGCAGGACCAGAACGCGCTCGAAGCGTTCCGCGCCGCCTCGCTCGACGGCCGGCTGCGCCGCGTGCTCTACACGAGCGGCATCTGGGTGCACGGCCCCGGCGGCGACAAGCTGGTGGACGAGAGCTCTCCGCTGCGCCCGCTCGAACTCGTGCAGTGGCGGGTCGCGCACGAAGAAATCGCGGTGGACCTGGCCGCACACGACGTCGCCACGATCATCCTGCGTCCCGGCATGGTCTACGGCGAGAGCCGCGGCATCCTGGGCTCGTGGTTCGCCGAGGCGAAGGCCAAGCAGACCGTCACGTATCCCGGGGACGGCTCACAGCACTGGGCCATGGTGCATCGCGACGACGTGGCCGACGCCTATGCGCTGGCGCTCGAGCACGGCAAGGGCGGCGAACGCTACCTGCTGTCCGACGAGTCGCGTTTCACGGTCAAGCAGCTGGCGGAAGCCGCGGCTGCCGCGGCCGGGGCGACGCCCTATCCGTGGCTGGCCGGTCCGCTCGTGCAGACGCTGGGGCTGTTCGGCAAGGCGCTGCTCAACGACCTTCAGGTCACCAGCGCCAAGGCCCGCCGCGAGCTGGGCTGGGTGCCGCGCCACACGTCGTTCGTGGCCGAAGCGCCCGAACTCTGGCGCGAATGGCTGGACGGCAAGGAAGCGCCGGTCCGCTAGG
>JADLGX010000585.1 GCA_020849095.1 Candidatus Eiseniibacteriota bacterium | reverse complement strand
TGGCGCATGGGCGCAGGACCGCTATCCGAGCCGCCCCATCCGCATCATCGTGACGAACGCCGCCGGCGGCGCATCGGACATGATCGCGCGCATGATCGGCACGGGCCTGACCGCTGCACTGGGGCAGCCCGTCGCGGTCGAGCCGATGCCGGCCGCCAACGGCATGTGTTCGAAGACCAGGTCGCGCTCAAGCCGCAGGCCGTGGCGGTCCAGTCGCCACAGGGGGACTGGACGTATGCGCAGCTCGGCGAGCAGGTCGCGCGCATGTCCGCGTGGCTGCGCGTACAAGGCGTTGCGCGAGGCGACCGCGTGGCGATCCTCTCGGAGAACCGGCGCGAGTTCGTGCTGACCCTGCTGGCGGCCGCGAAGGTCGGCGCGATCGTCGCGTGCATGAACTGGCGGCAGACGGCGGAGGAGCTCGCGCATTGCATCACGCTCGTCACGCCGAGGATCGCGCTGGTGTCGCCACGGTACGAGCAGCATGTGAAGCTGTTCGGCGAAGTTGCGGTCACGATGATCGGCGAGGAGCTCGAAAGCGACATCGGTGGGGTGCGCTTCGCTTCGACCCCACCCTGCGGGAACGGCGACGTCGTGGAGCCGGAGGACGGCCTCTACATCCTGTACACCAGCGGCACGACCGGCAAACCCAAGGCTGCGCTCGTGAGCCACCGCGCGCTCGTTGCACGCGGCGCGGTCAACACCATGGACCGTGGCGTGCGGCGGGGCGCGACCTTCATCGCCTGGCCGCCGATGTTCCACATGGCCTCCGCCGACAGCATGCTCGTCACCCTCATCGGCGGCGGCAAGGTGATCGTGATGGACGGCCTCGACGTGGGCGTGCTTTGCGACCTTGGCGAGCGCGAGGACAACGTCGGCTGGTTCGTGCTGATGCCCGGCATGATCGACAAGGTGCTGGACGAATACGCGCGCCGAGGCACGCGTCCGCACCCGGCGGATTCGGTGGGCTGCATGGCGGACCTCGTGCCGCGCCAGCAGATCGTCGACGTCACGCGGCTGTTCAACGCACCGTTTCGCAACACCTTCGGATCGACCGAAGCCGGCCCCGCGCCGGGCAGCGGCGGGCGTGTTCCCGTGGGTGTCGCCCCGGAGAACCTCGCCAAGAACCAGAGTTCGCTGTGCCGCGTGCGACTGGTGGACGAGGCGGGCCAGGATGTCGCACCGGGCGAGCCCGGCGAGCTGCTGCTGCGCAGCCCCACGCTCTTTTCCGGCTACTGGGGCATGCCTGAGGCGACAGCCGAAGCCTTCGCTGGGGGATGGTTCCACACGGGCGACGTGTTCACGCGCCAGCCCGATGGCACGCTGCAGTTCGTCGACCGACGCAAATACCTGATCAAGTCCGGCGGCGAGAACATCTACCCTGCCGAGATCGAACAGCTGCTGCTCGCGTCCCCGCGCATCGCCGACGCCGCCGTGGTGCGCAAGCGCGACGCGAAGTGGGGCGAAGTGCCCGTCGCATTCGTCGCCGTGCGCGACGAAACGCTCTCGGCGGAAGAAGTCGTCGCGCTGTGCCGCGGCCGCATCGCGAACTACAAGCTGCCGCGCGAGGTGCGCTTCATCCGCAACGAAGACATGCCGCGCAGCACCACCGGCAAGATCGTGCGCTCCGAGCTGGAGGCGCTGCTGCAGTGAAAGGCGACTGGACGCACGCGTGGCAGCCGATGGTCGATGCCGTCGGCCGCGACTTCGGCGAGGGGCGCACCGAGGTGTGGGGCGAGACGATCGAAGCGAGCATGGTGCGCCGCTACATCGAGCCGCTCGAGCTCGACTCGAAGCTGCATTCCGACGCGGCCTTCGCGCGCGCGCACGGCTACGCGGACATCGTCGTGCCGAGCACCGCCATCGCGAGCTTCGCGATGCCCCTGCTGTGGAACCCCGGCGATTCGCCGCTCTTCGACGACGCGGCGCGGGACGCGCAACCCACGCGCAGCCACATCGGCGGCGTGCGCTTCGGCCTGGAGCCGCCCACCACGCATTTCTTCGGCGTCGACGCGGAAGCGGACTACCTGCTGCCGGTGGTCGTCGGCGACCGGCTGTGCAGGCGCGGCGCATTGCTGCTGTCGTGCAAACCGAAAGAGACGCGGGTGGGACAGGGCGCCTTCATCTCTTGGCAAACCGAGGTGATCAACCAGCGCCGCGAGCGGGTCGCGCTGCTGCGCACGACGTTCTTCCGCTACAACGTGCTGCGCGCCGAGCCTGTCACCCGGGGCTCGACCCGGGGTCGTGGGCCCGCGAGCGCACACGATGCCGGGTCGAGTCCGGCATGACAGGAACACCATGACCCAGCGCCGCTTCGACGACGTGACGGCAGGCGAACCGCTCGCGCCGGTGCACTATCCGCTGTCGGTGCTGCGCCTCGTGATGGCGGCCGGCGCGAACCGCGACTTCAATTCCATCCACCACAACGCCGAGTTCGCCCGCGCGAGCGGCGCGCCGGACATGTACGCCAACACCTTCTTCCTGCAAGGCATGTGGGAACGCTGCGCGCGAGACTACATCGGCCCCGGCGGCACCATCCGCAGCATCGCGGGCTTCGCGATGAAGGCGTTCAACACGGCGGGGCAGACCGTCACCGTCGAAGGCCTTGTGGAGCGCAAGTGGATCGAGGCTGGCGCCGGACTGGTGGAACTGTCGATGCAGTCACGCACGGAACGCGGCGTGACCGTGGGCCCGGGCCGCGTGGTC
>JADLGX010000584.1 GCA_020849095.1 Candidatus Eiseniibacteriota bacterium | reverse complement strand
CTCCTGTTCACTGCACTGGCTCCCCGCCAGGCGGCCGCCAGCAACAACGACTTCAACGAAGTGGCCAAGACCACCGCGTTCGGCGCGCTGGGCGGGCTGCTCGTGGGCAGCGCAGTCGCACTTCTGGCCGACGACGGCGAACCGGTCAAGTGGGGCTTCGTGATCGGCACCTTTGGCGGGCTCATCTACGGCGTGTCTCACCTGGACCGCTCGTCGGCCTCGCTCATGGAGATCCGCGACGGCCACTTTGCCACGGGCGGACTGGCCGCGATCGACGCCGCGCCGGGGGCCGTGAAGGTGCGCGCGGTCGGAGTGCGGTTCTAGAAGTTCCGCCGGGCCCGGCTGCGGCCATCGCTCAAATCGCGCCCTGCCGTGGCGAAATAGTGGTCGGCGCGGACCGCTCGCCCACCCCTCGGCGGGCCGGCCGCGCCCCGGCTCGCGAAGCCCCGGGGACGAGTCCGCGCGGGTGAATCCCTTCGCGCGCACCGCCTTGTGTGCGCGCGCCTCTCCCGCCCCGGCGGCCCCCCTTCGGCGAACCCGGCCCGCGGGGTTTTGGGCCTGCCTCTTGCGTTGCACGCGGCGCGCAAGGCGCACCGTTCCCGCGAATTGGTGCCGCGCACCCACACCCTCGTCGTCCGGCTGGCCCGCCGGCGGCGCGCTCCGGGAGGAATCTCATGGCCCCCTTGAACAGTCTCTTCGGCAACGGCTCCAAGGATCGCGAAGTCCGCGGTGCGGCGGACGAGCTTCGCGTCCTTCTCGAGGAAGCGCGCCAGGAGCGCGAGCGCTTCACCCATCTGATCGAGAAGTCGAGCGTCGCCGCCGTGCGGCTGGAGGCGCTGGCGGGACCGGTCGAGAGCGCCGGCGCAGACGCCGAAGAGGTGCTGGGCCGGCTGAAGGACGCCGACGGGCAGCTCGAGGCCGTCCGCGCGATTACCGCGCAGGTCCAGGCGCTCGAGGAGCGCGCCGAAACTCTCGCGCGCATCCAGTCCGAGGCGCAGGCCCGGCTCGGCGCGGTGACCACGGACTCGCAGCGCGTGCGCGAGGTGTTCGAGGAGCTGAGCGCCAAGGTGGACCTGGCGGGCGACCTCAAGCAGCGCCTCGAGGCGTTCCTCGAGATCGAGAAGCCGTTCCAGGTGGTGCGCGAGGACGTGGGCGAACTGCGCACGCAGCTGGAGGCGACCAGCGCGCAGCTGGGCCGCATGCGCGAGCAGAACGACCGGCTGGCCGACGCGCAGAAGCTGGCCATGTCCAAGATGGAGGCGCTCGACCGCCGTCGCGAAGAGTTCAGCCGCGACCTGCAGGACAAGGAGCGCCGCGTGCTGGGCGCCGAGCAGTCCATTCGCGGAATGGACGGCGTGCGCGGCACGATCGACGACGTGAAGCGCGAACTGGGCGGGCTCAAGAGCACGGCCGATTCGCTGTCGCAGAAGATCACCGCCCTCGCGAGCCAGCGCGAAGCCGTGGACCGCGCGCTGTCGCAGGCCGACGCGCTCGAGCAGGCGTCGCGCCAGTTCGAGGCGGGCATGCAGCAGCACCGCGAAAGCGCGCGCGCGCTGGGCGCCATGCAGGACGACGTCAACGCGCTGCACTCGCTGCACGAGGAGACCATCGAGCGCTCGCGTGAAGGTGCGGCGCTCCTGAAGGCGACCGAGGAGCAGGTCGGGTTCATGCGGCAGGAACTGACGGCCGCGCGCGACGAAGCGCGAAACTCCGTCGAGCGGTTCGACTTCGAGAGCAAGGGCCTGGAGTCGGTCAGCCAGCGCGTGGCGGACCTGCGCGGGGCGCTGACCGAGTTCGAGAACCGCTACAACGGCCTGCGCGAATCCAGCCAGACGCTGAGCGAGCTGAACGCGCAGACCCGCGGGCTCGTGTCGCAGATCGAGGTGCTGGCGGCCGACGCGCGCCAAATCGAGGGCGAGACGCGCAAGCTGCACGCCATGCGCGAGACCCTCGACGCCTCGCACGCGGTGGCGGCGGAGCTGGGCGCCAAGGTGACCCGCATCGAGGAGGCGCGCGCCTCGCTCGAGACCGCGCTGCGCGACCTGACCGAACTGGGCGGCGCCCAGGCGCTGGTGCGCGACACGCTCGAGCAGTCGCAGGCGGCGCACCGCGAGATCACGCGCATGCGTGACGCGCAGGCCGAAGTCCGCAGCTGGCTGCTGGGCACCGAGCAGACGCTGTTCGAGATGAAGGAGCAGGTGGTCACGCTGCGCGAGATGGCTCCCGTCCTGCAGCGCGCGGAGACGCAGGCCAAGCGCGTCGGCGAGTCCATGTCGGCGATCGAATCGCGCCAGCAGTTCGTGGACGAGCTGCACCGCCGGCTCGCCGAGGCCGGCGCGCTGGGCGCGCAGCTGGACGACCGCGGCCGCCAGCTGCAGTCGCGCATGGAGGCGGCGGAGCAGCGGTTCCTGAGCCTCAACGAGCGCTCCGAGGAAGCGGCGCAGATCAGCCTCACGGTGGACGACGTGACCGCCAGCGTGCAGGAGACGTCGCGCAAGGTGGAGTCGCTGGGCCAGCTGGTGGCCTCGTTCGAAGATCGCTGCCTGTCGGTGGAGGAGATCGCCGGGCGCACGCAGTCGCTGCGCGAGGAGATCGAGCAGCGCCAGATGGCGCTGGAGGACGCGGCCAAGAAGCTGGCCATGGCGTCCAAGCTCCGCCAGGAATCCGCGACGGCGGCGCAGGAGCTGCAGCTGCTGTCGTCGCAGCTGGGCGAAGCGGTGGCGACGGCGGAGACTCGCGCCGGGGCGGTAGGCGAGCTGTCGGGCAAGCTCGAGGCGCGCGTGGCCGACCTGCGCGACTTTGACCGCCGGCTGGGCGCGTTCGAACAGCGTCTCGCCCGCTGGGAGGGCATGGACGAAAACGTCAGCCGGTCGCTGGAGCAGATCACGGCGCGGCAGGACACGGTCAAGTCACTGCGCACCGACCTGGACCGCATGTTCACGCTGGCCGAGCGCACGTCCACCGAGGTGCGCGCCATCACCGCCGCGCATCGCGAGGTGGAGGAGAGCCGCGCGCTGCTCGACGACGTGATGGCGCGGTTGCGGGACATCGGCGACACCGAATCGTCGCTCGACGAGCGCCAGCGCCAGTTGCACCAGGCCGAGGACCGGCTCGCCCGCTCCGAGGGCCTGCTGGCCGAGGTGCGGTCCGGACTCGAGGCGGTGCAGGGACAGAAGGCGATCATCGAGCAGGCGGTCGAGAAGACCGGTTCGCTCAAGTTCCTGCTCAAGCAAGCCGAAGGCATGATCGAGAGCCTGCGTGACGAGCGCTCGATGACGACGGACGTGCGCGAGGCCGTGGCGCTCGTGGACTCGGACGAAGAGTACGAGGACGACGAGGAAGAGGGTCACGCCCGCGCGGCTTAGTACGCCGTGTCCGCCGGCCGCAAGGCCGGCTGGGTGAAAACTCAGAGCGCCGCGAAGCTCAGGCTTCGCGGCGCTTGAATTTTTGCATGACTGCGGCCGGCGGCCT
>JADLGX010000583.1 GCA_020849095.1 Candidatus Eiseniibacteriota bacterium | reverse complement strand
TTCGAGCGCGTCGATGCGGCGGGCGTCTTCGAATGGCGCGGCGCCGCCCTGCCGGACGCGCCCTACGGCCTCCTGGTCGTCGAGGGCGGCGCGACGCTGCGCTGCCACGATCCCTACGCCTTTCCGCCGCAAGCGAGCCCGCACGACCTGTATCTTTTCAGCGAAGGCCGGAATTATCAAGCCTACCGCCTGCTCGGCGCGCGCCCGGAGACGCGGCGCGGCGTCGACGGCGCCTGCTTCCGCGTCTGGGCGCCGAACGCCGAGCGCGTTTCCGTCCTCGGCGATTTCAACCGCTGGGACGGCCGCGTGCATCCGATGGCTTCCCTCGGCGCCTCCGGCGTGTGGGAACTGTTCATCCCCGGCCTTGCCGCCGGTACGCTGTACAAGTTCGAGATCCGCAACCGGCACAGCGGCGCGGTGCTGGTGAAGAGCGATCCCTACGGCCAGCGCTTCGAGCTGCGTCCCGCCACGGCGGGCTGCGTGCCGGCGCCGGCGGCGCATGCCTGGGCCGACGGCGACTGGCTGGCGCGCCGCGCGCAGTGGGACTGGCTGCATGCGCCGGTGTCGATCTACGAACTGCATGCCGGCTCCTGGCGGCGGCACCCCGACGGCCGTTTCTATACCTACCGCGAGCTGGCCGAGCACCTGCTGTCTTACGTCGTCGACATGGGTTACACGCACATCGAGCTGTTGCCGGTGTCCGAGCATCCGCTCGACGAGTCCTGGGGCTACCAGACCACCGGCTACTTCGCGCCGACGCGGCGTTTCGGCAGCGCCGACGAGCTGCGCGGCTTCATCGACGCCTGCCACCGCGCCGGCATCGGCGTCCTGCTCGACTGGGCGCCCGGCCACTTTCCCGAGGACGACTTCGCCCTGGCGCATTTCGACGGCAGCGCGCTCTACGAGCACGAGGACCCGCGCCTGAAACGCCACCCCGACTGGGGCACCCATGTCTTCAACTACGGCCGCAACGAGGTGAGGAGCTTCCTGCTGTCCAGCGCGCACTACTGGCTGGCCGAGTTCCATTTCGACGGCCTGCGCGTCGACGCCGTCGCCTCGATGCTGTTTCTCGACTTCGGCCGGCAGGGCGATTTCGTGCCGAACCGCCACGGCGGCCGCGAGAACCTCGAGGCGATCGATTTCCTGCGCGCGCTCAATGCGACCACGCACGCGCGCTATCCGGGCACGATGGTGATCGCCGAGGAGTCCACCGACTGGCCGCTGGTCAGCCGCCCGACCGACGCCGGCGGCCTCGGCTTCAGCATGAAGTGGAACATGGGCTGGATGCACGACACGCTGGCCTACTTCTGCGAGGACCCGCTGTTCCGGCGTTACCACCACGATCGCCTCACCTTTGCGCGCATGTACGCCTTCTCCGAGAACTTCGTGCTGCCGCTGTCGCACGACGAGGTCGTGCACCTGAAGCGCTCGCTGGTGGACAAGATGCCCGGCGACGAGTGGCAGCGGTTCGCGAATCTCCGGCTGCTGCTCGCCTGGCAGTGGTGCTGGCCCGGCAAGAAGCTGCTGTTCATGGGCAGCGACGCCGGACAGGGTCCTGAGTGGAACCACGACGGATCGCTCCCCTGGCACGAGTTCGAGGAACCCCGGCGCCGCGGCGTACAGCACCTCGTGCGCGACCTCAACGCGCTCTACCGCACCCGGCCGGCATTGCACGCCTTCGACTTCGAGGAACAGGGCTTCGACTGGCTCGACTGTCAGGATCGCGACCATTCGACCCTGGCGTTCGTGCGCCAGGCGGGCGACGAGTGTGCAGTCGTCGTCTGCAACTTCACACCCGTCCCGCGCCACGGCTACCGCGTCGGACTGCCGCACGGCGGGCCGTGGCGCGAGGCACTCAATACGGACTCCGAGTTCTACGGCGGGTCGAATTGCGGCAACCTGGCACCGCTCCAGGCCGAGAACGCGCCGGCGATGGGGCGTCAGCACTCGCTGCCGATCACGCTGCCGCCACTCGGCGCGCTGGTCCTGGTGCCGCACCAGACAGGTTGAACTCTGCGCGGCCGGAACCGCGCCCGTGGTGTCAGGTCGCGCGCATCAGCCCCATCTCGTAGGGATGCGCGAGCAGCTGGTGTCGGGGCACGACGCGCAGCTGGCAGTTCATCCTGCCGCACCAGGCCGGCACGTGATCCAGTGCGAAGAAATGCCTGCCCTCGGCGTCGCACTCCCCGGTGGGCTCGAGTGACACGACGGCAACTTCGCGTCCGTCGTGCAGCTTCGCCCCCCCATTGCGTCCGAACGAGGTCAGCCTCTGGGCCTCGCCCGTGCCTTCACCCAGCTCCCTCGAGACCACGAGTTCGACACGCACGTCCTGCGGTGAGAGACCGTTCAGGGCAACCGCGCCGCGCAATCGCAGGCGATCGCCGTAGATCAGGCGCCGGCGCTCGACGTCCATGAGCTGCACCGTGACCCCGGCCCAGCAGCCACGCACGCGACGCTTCCACTCGGCGAGCTCGCGAGCGGCACGGCCGTTGTCCGCAGTCAACCGCCGGCCGTGTTCCGATGCCGGCCGGTACAGGCCCTGGATGTAGTTGTCCAGCATGCGTCGCGTGTTGAACGCCGGAATGATGGTCGCCATCGAGTGCTTCGCCTTGGCGATCCAGGCCGTCGGCAATCCGTGTTCATCGCGTTGGTAATAGAGCGGGATCACCTCGTCCTGCAGCAGCTCGTAGAGGGAACGGGCATCCTCATCGTCGCGACGTCCGTCCTGATCGCCGGCCGAGGACGGGATGGCCCAGCCGTTCTCGCCGTCGAAGGCCTCGGCCCACCAGCCGTCGAGCACCGACAGGTTGATGGTGCCATTGATGGCCGCCTTCATGCCGCTGGTGCCGCTGGCCTCGAGGGGCGGAATCGGATTGTTGAGCCAGACGTCGACACCGGCGACCAGCGTACGCGCCAGACCGACGTCGTAGTCTTCGAGGAACAGCACGCGACCCAGGAACTCCGGGCTCGCGGCCGTCGCGACCAGCTCGCGGATCATCTGCTTGCCGGGTTCGTCGGCCGGGTGAGCCTTGCCCGCGAAGATGAACACGACCGGCCGGGCCGGATCCGACACCAGCGCCTTCAGCCAGCCGCGGTCGCGGAACAACAGCGTGGCGCGCTTGTAGGTCGCGAACCGACGCGCGAAGCCGATGATCAGCACGTCCGGATTGTCCGGATCCAGGTAGCGCGTCAGCCGGTGGAAGTGGGCATCGCTGACCTTCTCGCGGGAGCATCCCCGCTTCAGGCGCGCGCGCACGAAACGCATCATGTTGCTCTTGACCGAGCGCAGCACGTCGTTGAAGAGCGGATCCGGGATCTCGTGGATGCGCTTCCAGTAGGCCGCATCACCGAGCCGGCTCTGCCAGTTGTGGCCGAAGTGCATCTCGAACACGTCCTTCCAGCGCTGGAACAGGAAGGTCGGCACGTGCACGCCGTTCGTGACGTAGCCGATCGGATTGTCACGTGCGGGCACCTCGGGCCACAGGTGGCCGCAGATCTCCTGCGACACCCGCCCGTGCGTACGACTCACGCCGTTCTGTCGCCGCGACAGCCGGATCGCCAGCTGGGTCATGTTGAAACGCCCGCCGGCCTCCGCTCCGCCCAGTGCAAGGAATTCGTCGACTCCCACACCGAGGCGAGGCAGGAGTTCCGCGAAGTACGCCAGCGTCAGCTCCCGGTCGAAGGCGTCGTGGCCCGCGACGACCGGCGTGTGTGTCGTGAACACGGTCTGTGCCGCGACGGCTTCGCAGGCCGCGTCGAACGACAGCCCGCCGGCGACGTACTCCGCCACCAGCTCCAGGCCGGAGAATGCGGCGTGCCCTTCGTTCAGATGCCAGGTCGTCGGCTTCAGGCCGAGGGCGCGCAGCGCCTTCACACCACCGATGCCGAGCACGATCTCCTGGCGGATGCGGTGTTCCTGGTTGCCACCGTACAGCTTGTGCGTGATCTCGCGGTCGGCCTCCGCGTTCTCCGGCAGGTTCGTGTCCAGCATGACCACGAACACGCGGCCGGCGCGCACCTTCCACAAGCGCACCCGGACGTCGCGACCCGGCATGCGGACCGTCGTGTAGAGATCGCGGCCCTGCGAGTCGCGCGCGGGCTCGACGGGCAGATCCTCGTGATCGAACTCACGGTAATTCTCCAGCTGGTTGCCATAAGCATCCACGTGCTGGGTGAAATAGCCCTGCCTGTACAGCAGGCCGACGCCCACGAAGCTGAGGCCGAGATCGCTGGCGGTCTTGCAGTGGTCTCCGGCCAGGATGCCGAGGCCACCCGAATAGTTCGGGAAGCTTTCGTGAAAGCCGTACTCGGCGCAGAAGTAGGCGACGAGATCCCCGCTCGCGAGCTGGTTCGGGCCCGTCGCGACGATGGCCTCGCTGAGATAGGCATCCAGCCCCGCCAGCACGCGCTGGTATTCCTCCACGAAAGCGGGATCTTCGGCAGCGCGCTCCAGACGCTCCTGCGCGACACTGCGCAGGAACAGCAGCGGATTGCCGCCCACGCAGATCCACAGCTCCGGATCCAGCGCCTCGAAGAGCCGCCGCGTGGGGTGATGCCACGCGAACCGCAGATTGGTGGCGAGGTCCACGAGGCGCGACAGCGCCGGTGGCAGCACGGGATTGACTTCGATCGACAGACTCTGGACGGACATGGGATTTCGCAGCACCCGCGGGATCAGGAAACCGGCGCGAGTCTAGCATCGGCCAGCGGACGCGCGACGCGCGCCCGGTCACGCTCGACGAGCGTTCCGCCGGAACAGGGGGTCGGTGGTGGGCGCGACAGGGATCGAACCTGTGACCCCTTCCATGTCAAGGAAGTGCTCTACCGCTGAGCTACGCGCCCTTCAAGAGGGGTCCGAAGGATAATGGACGACGTCCCCGGCGGGCAAGGCGATCACGTCGAATCGAGCGATGCGGGCCCCCACGTCGCCTCGGCAGTCGCGCGGGCAGCGGACATGGACGTGGCGTGGCGTGGCGCGACCGGACGAGCCGCCGGACGCAACCCGTGTCTCCCGCGGGTCAGTCCTGTCGTTGACGGCGCGGCGGGCAGCAGTGCGGAAACCAGCGCGGTGCCGTACATGCCGACGAGCTTGTTGCCGAAAGAGCCACCCATCTAGACACCGGAGAACGTGCTGGCGGAGTCCCCGGCGAGCATCTGAGCGCGCCCAAGAACCGGAAGCCGCATGGCAGAATCACCTGCATCCGGAAATCATGGCATCACCGGCGGAGTCCAGCAGCCATGCACGTCCAAGACGCTCTCGCGACCCGTCTGTCGGTGCGCGATTTCCTGCCCACTCCGGTCTCCGGAGAGCTCATCCGCGAGATCCTGATCACCGCCGCACGCGCTCCGTCTGGTGGCAATCTTCAGCCCTGGCACATCGCCGTCATCGCGGGTGAACCGCTCACCCGGCTCAGGTCACTGATGATCGACCGCGTCGCAGCCTGCCCTGAAGGGGAACCCGTCGAGTACGACATCTATCCGCCGAGCCTGCACTCACCGTACCGCGAGCGGCGCTTCGAGGTCGGTGAGGACATGTACCGGCTGCTCGGCATCGCGCGCGAGGACAAGGCCGCGCGGCGCGCATGGTTCGCTCGCAACTACCAGTTCTTCGGTGCGCCGCTCGCGCTGTTCTGTTCGGTGGACCGTCGCATGGGCCCCCCGCAGTGGTCCGATCTCGGAATGTTCCTGCAGTCGGTCATGCTGCTGCTGCGCGAGCGCGGTCTGGACAGCTGCCCGCAGGAATGCTGGTCGCTCTACCATGAGACCGTGGGTCGCTTCATCGCCCTGCCGCCCGAGCGTCTGCTCTTCTGCGGCATGGCCATCGGCTACCGCAACCCGGATCACCCGGTGAACCGGCTCGCCTCGAAACGGGCGCCCCTCACGGAGTTCGCGGAGTTCATGGGTGTGTAGGAATCAGCCCGCGAGCCGTGCTGCACCGGGGCCGAGCGCCATCTGACGCAGTTCGGAGATCTCGTCGCGGAGCTTCGCCGCCTGCTCGAACTCCAGATCACGCGCGTGCCGGAACATCTCCTGTTCCAGCTTCCTGATGCGCTTCAATGCCTGCTCGGGCGTGAGTTTCACGCCCCGCACCGGCTTCTCGACACGCAGGTCCTCGCCCGGCGCGTGTGCGCCTTCCATGATGTCGCGCACGGACTTGACGATGCCCTTCGGCGTGATGCCGTGCGCCTCGTTCCATGCGAGCTGCCTGCGCCTCCGCCGCTCGGTCTCGTCGAGCGCGCGGCGCATCGAGCCCGTGACGGAATCTGCGTACAGGATCGCCTTGCCGTTCACGTTGCGCGCCGCGCGACCGATGGTCTGGATCAACGAGTTCTCCGAGCGCAGGAAACCCTCCTTGTCGGCATCCAGGATCGCGACCAGCGACACCTCAGGCAGGTCCAGTCCCTCGCGCAGCAGGTTGATGCCCACCAGCACGTCGAACTTGCCGAGCCGGAGGTCGCGCAGGATCTCCGTGCGCTCGACCGTCTCGATGTCCGAGTGCAGATACCTCACCTTCACGCCGTGGTCGTGCAGATAGTCGGTCAGGTCCTCGGCCATGCGCTTGGTCAGCGTCGTCACCAGCACGCGCTCGCCGCGCGTGACGCGCGCCCTCGCCTCGGACATCAGGTCGTCGACCTGCGTGCGCACGGGGCGGATCTCGACCTCGGGGTCCACGAGACCGGTCGGGCGCACGAGCTGCTCCACGACCTGGCCCGATTTCTTCAGCTCGTGCGGCCCCGGAGTCGCCGAAACGTAGATCGTCTGCGGCTGCATCTCCTCGAACTCCTCGAAGCGCAGCGGCCGGTTGTCGAGCGCGGATGGCAGCCGGAAGCCGTACTCGACGAGCGTCTCCTTGCGCGAGCGGTCGCCCTCGTACATGCCGCCGATCTGCGGCACCGT
>JADLGX010000582.1 GCA_020849095.1 Candidatus Eiseniibacteriota bacterium | reverse complement strand
CGTTCGACGGTGTCATGGTGGCGCGCGGCGACCTGGGCGTGGAGATCCCGCTCGAGCAGGTGCCGATCGTCCAGAAGCGCGCGGTGGCACTGGCGCGCAAGCACGCGCGGCCGGTCATCGTGGCCACGCAGATGCTGGAGTCCATGATCACGCACTCGCGCCCGACGCGCGCCGAAGCCTCCGACGTGGCCAACGCCATCCTCGACGGCACCGACGCCGTGATGCTGTCCGGCGAGACCAGCGTGGGCCAGTTCCCGATCGAGACCGTCCAGACCATGGCGCGCATCATCTGCACGGTCGAGGAAAGCGCGCTCGGCACGCTGCCCCCGCCGCCGGGACCCTGCGCCTCGCGCGGCGACGCCATTGCCGCCGCCGCGGTGACCATTGCCGCCGACACGCACGCGCGCGCGCTGGTGGCGTTCACCGAGTCGGGCTCGTCGGCGCGGCGCGTGTCGCGCCACCGCTCGCCCATTCCCCTTCTCGCGTTCACCTCGACGCCTTCGGTCCGCAGCCAGCTGGCGCTGCAGTGGGGCATCGAGACGTTCATCGTGCCGCACCCGACCAACACCGACGAGCTGGTCAAGCAGGTGGACTGGTCGCTGCTGGCGCTGGAGCGCGGCGAGATCGGCGAGTTCGTGGTGATCGTGGCCGGCACCCCTCCGGGCGCCGCCGGTTCCACCAACACCGTGCGCGTGCACCGGCTCGCGGCGGTCTAGCGAGCCGTTCGCGGCGCCGCGGCCCGTTGCGCGCTATCGCGTGGCGGGCGGAGCGAGCAGATCGCGCACGCGGACTTCGAGCGCCTCGCCGCTGAACGGCTTGGACAGCAGCGGCAGCTCCTGCTGGCCCGGCGCCAGTTCGGGAAGCTCGTCGCCGGGATAGCCCGACATGAGCAGCACGCGCACACCGGGCCGCTTGCGCGTCACCTCGACCGCCAGTTCGGGACCGCTCATGCCCGGCATGATCACGTCGCTCAGCAGCAGGTCGATGTCGCCCTCGTGCGACTCGGCTATGGCGAGCGCGTGCTCACCGCTCTCGGCCTCGAGCACGACGCACCCGAGCCTCCGCAGCGACATGCACACGAACTGGCGCACCAGCGGCTCGTCCTCCGCCACGAGCAACGTGGCGCGCAGCGTCGGCGCGGGCGCGCGCCCGTCGCGCGAAGCCGCCTCCGGCGCGACTCCGTCCTGCTCCCCCGCCACCGCGGGCAGCAGGATGCGGAACGTGCTGCCGCTCCCGGGCTGGGTGTCGAACTCGAGAAACCCGCCCGCCTGCTCCACCACGCCGTAGACGGTGGCCAGTCCCAGGCCGGTGCCCTTGCCCGCCTCCTTGGTGGTGAAGAAGGGCTCGAACAGGTGCGGCCGCACTTCATCGCCAATGCCGACGCCGGTGTCGGTGACTTCGATCACCGCGTGGCGCCCGGCCTGCCGCGCGCCGCGCGACGTGGCCCCCTCCGGCGCGACGTGCTCCTCGCCCAGCCGCACCGAAAGGTCGCCGCCGTCGGGCATGGCGTCGCTGGCGTTGACCACCAGGTTGAGCACGGACTGCTCCACCTGGCCGGGATCCACCCGGACGCGGGCGCCCGTTCCGTCGCGCGGCACCGCGAGCGTCAGTCGCACCCGCACGCCGACGATTCGGCGCATGAGCGGCTCGAGCCCCTGGAGCAGCTCGGCCAGCGGCACCTCGCGCGGCTCCACCGGCTGGCGGCGGCCGAACGCGAGCAGCTGGCGCGTGAGCGCGGCGCTGCGCTGCCCCGCGCTGCGGATGTTGCGCACTCCTTCGAGATGGACCGAGTCGGCCGGCATGGACCGCTCGAGCAGCTCGGCCTCGCCGAGGATCGCCAGCAGCATATTGTTGAAGTCGTGCGCGACCCCGCCCGCCAGCCGGCCCAGCGCCTCGAGCTTCTGCGTCTGCTGCCAGCGCCGCTCGCTGTCTCGCAGTGCGGCGGCCTGGCGGCGCTCGTCGGTCACGTCGCGAAAGCTCCACACGCGCCCGACGGCGCGGCCGTCGAGCAGCTGCGGCAGCGAGTAAC
Organism: Candidatus Eiseniibacteriota bacterium; assembly: GCA_020849095.1. Lineage (GTDB taxonomy): Bacteria > Eisenbacteria > RBG-16-71-46 > RBG-16-71-46 > RBG-16-71-46 > CAIXRL01. The sequence goes on along the minus strand of JADLGX010000582.1, from coordinate 1,398 downwards.
GCTCGAAGATGCGCCCGTCGCGAAAGTGCACTTCGTCGGAGCTGGAGGCGAGCGGATGGGTGTAGAGCTCGTCGACCTTGGCGAGGAACGCGTCCGGCTCCTGCAGCTGCTCGCACACCGCCGCCAGCACCCGGCCGTCATCACCGGAGCCGGCCAGCTCCGCGGGAATGTGCCACATGCGGAGCATGCGCTGGTTGTAGCCGACCCACCGCCCCTTGAGGTCCACCACGAGGATCCCCTCCGTGGTGGACTCGAGCGTGGCCTGCTGCAGCGACAGCGCCTCGCGGAGCTTTTCGATGGCTTCGTGCTGCAGCGAGACGTCGCGAACGATGCCCAGCAGCCGGCCATCGGGCGTGATGCTGGCCGAGATCTCGCCCACGAACGTGCTGCCGTCCTTGCGCCGGAACTTCCGCTCCGTTCGCATGGCCTTGCGCTGGTTCAGCTCGGCGATGCGAAAGGGCTGGCGCTGCAGGTCGCCGGGCGCGAGCACGTCGGCCATGCGCATCTGCAGCAGTTCCACCTCGGAATAGCCGGTCAGGTCGCACGCGCGCTGGTTGGCGCTGCGGTAGCGGCCGTCGGGACTGGCCACGAAGATGGCGTCGCCGGCGCGGTCGAACACTTCCTGGAAGCGCGCCGCGGCGTTCGACAGGGCCAGCTCACCGAGCGCGGCGCGCGTGCGGGCCTGCAGGATACCCACGAGGATCGCGAGCGCGGGCAGCGACACGTAGACGGCCGGGAGCCGGCGCGATTGTTCTTCGGTGAAGTCGAGCGGCCACGAGTGTGTGGAATAGAACCACGTCACGTACACGAGCGAGATGGTGGCGCTGAGCAGCCCCGGCACGACACCGCCGAGATAGGCGGACCACACCACGGCGAGCGACAACAGCACGCCCGGATTCGGGAACCGCGCCGGGGTCACCTCGAGCGAGTGCAGGATCAGTGCGAACGTCAGGGTCAGCACGGGCCCGACGAACTGCCGCCACGAAGGCGTGCGAACCACGGGAGCATCGCTGTCCCTGGGTGCGGCCATCGGTGCACTCTCTCTTGGTCGAGTGTCGCCGGGGGGAAAGGACGGCGAAAAGCGAGGGGCTCAGCGGGTCCCGGCGAGCTGTGCGGCCATATTGCGCACGGCGCGGGCCCGGTGCGAAATGGAATTCTTCTCGGCGGGCGGGACTTCGGCGAGCGTGCGCCCGTCCGGTATCACGAAAACGGGGTCATAGCCGAATCCGAAGGTGCCACGTGCCTCGGAAACGATCTCGCCGTCGAGGACTCCCTCGCTCGTGAGCTCGCGCCCGTCCGGAAACAGCGCCACGCACGCGGTGCGAAAGCGCGCCGTTCGCGGCGCCCCGGGCCGTGCCTCCAGCTCCTTCAGCAATCGCACGACATTGTCGGCATACG
>JADLGX010000581.1 GCA_020849095.1 Candidatus Eiseniibacteriota bacterium | reverse complement strand
CGTCGTACGAGTCCACCGAGCCGTTCGCCTCGCCCGTGCCGCACCACACGGTGAGCGGATCGGCGGGGTCCATGGCGAGCGCGCCGATGGACGACATGCCCTCCACGTCGCTGATCGGCGCCCAGTTTGCGCCCGAGTTGTCGCTCTTCCACACGCCGCCGTGCGCCGCGCCCAGGTACAGAGTCGTGCCGCCGGGCGCCACGGCCAGCGCCGTCACGCGGCCGCCGATGTTGTACGGGCCCACCGGAGTCCACGGCACGCCGGCGCTCACCGACGGTCCGTGCGCGCGCTCGACCGCCAGCTGCTGCAGTGCCGCCTCGTACTGCTCCTGCGGGAACGAGCCGTCGCTCTGGGCGCGCTGCGCGTAGAAGTAGTCCGAGGGACGCGTGTGCGACTCGTGACCGCCGGGCTCGGGACGCATCGTGCCGCTCACGTCGGCATCCACAATCGTCGTTGCGGGCGAGCGCGTCAGGATGAGCGCGGCGCAGGCGGCGGCGAGCAACAGATAGAAGAGCGAGACGTGGCGGCTGGACATGCAGGGACTCCGAGAAGGGGCGTTGCTCGGTTCGAGGGTCCAATGCTACGCGCCTCGCCCGCCTGCCGAAAGACCTGCGTTGGGGGGATCTCGCCTGCCGGCGGGGAAATCACACCCGGGTGGGATCCGCCTTCTGCCCGAAGCGGCGGGCCAGGTCGCGCAGGGTGGCGCGCTGAGCGGTATGCAGCCCAAACACATAGCGGGCGAGGAATCGAAACAGCGGCGGGTCCACGAAGCCCTCTTCGCTCAGCGTGACGCTCGTCCCGGTGGCTCGGGTCCCGCCGGCCCCGACCGAAACAGCCGTGTCCCGCAGCGTGAACGTCCAGGTGCCGCCGAAACCCTGGCTGGTGTCGGCCACCGTGGTGACCATGCGCGTGGGCGGCTCGAGCGCGGTGACGACCAGCGCCCACGCGCCGTCGGGCGACTGCTGTTCCCACACGGCGTGTCCGTCGCGATCGTCCAGGCGCTTCACTCCGGTGATGTCGCGCCGCCACGTGGCCGCGTGCTCCATGTCGGAGAGCACCGCCCACACGCTGTCGCGCGGCGTCTGCAGCACCACCATGGTGGCGGCGTGATGCCGGCGCGGCGACAGCCAGCCCGTGATGCCGGCCACTCCCACCAGCACCACGATGCCCGCGACGAGGAACGTGAGCGTGCGGATGAACTGCTTCATGGGCGCTCTCCGGAATCGGGGGGTGCCGCGAGCGCGCGCGTGAGCGCCGGCTTGAAGCCCGCGGGCGACGTGCGTGCCAGCGAGACTTCGGCGCAGCCGAGGAAGCGCGCCAGCGAGTGCAGCGCGCCGGCCAGCCCGGCCACGGCCTCGTCGCGGTCGGGCGCCGCCCACAGCCGCGCGGGCGGCGGCTCGCCCGCGGCGAACCACGGCTCGAAGTGGGCGTGGCGCACTTCGAGCACTTCCTGCTCGCGGTGGTTCTTCAGGTCCACGCGCCCGATCAGCTGGCCTTCGTGCAGCAGCGGCAGCGTGTAGTAGCCGTGCGTGCGCTGGGCGCCGGGCACGTAGATCTCGATGCGGTAGAAGAACCCGAACAGCCGCAGCGTGCGCTCGCGGTGCCAGAGGAACGAGTCGAACGGGCACAGCAGCGTGGTGCCGCGCGACGCCCGCCGCGCGCGCGTGGCGCTCTCGAGCGCCGGCAGGTCGGCCGCGCGCACGTACCACTTGCGCGCGAGCCCCTCGACGCGCACCTCGCGAACCTCGCCCTCGCGCACCAGCTGCGCGAGCGCGTCCCGCCGCAGGGGCGCCGGGCGGCGCGGCCACGTCCAGTACATCACCAGGTCGTCGTCGCTCGCCACGCCCATGGCGGCGAGCGAGCGCAGCAGCCGTTCGCGGATCAGCGTGCCGCTCGCGACGGGCGGCACGCCGGAGGCGTGCGGCATCACCACATCCATGGGCGCGTAGAGTTTCTGGAAGTGCCGGCGCGAGTGCACGGCGATGCGCCCGGACTTCCACAGGTAGTCGAGCGCGTGCATGGCGGGCTTCCACGTCCACCATCCGCCGCCCTTCTGTCCCTTGGGGCGCTCGAAGCCGCCGTTGCCGATCGGGGCGCGAGCGCGCACCTCGGCTTCGACCGCTTCGATCAGCTTGCGTTTGCCCTTCGCCCAGCGCGCGAGCGGCCACGGGCCGGTGGCCACGTCGGCCATGGTGGCGCGCCACAGCGGCAGGTCGCGTGCCGCCACGAAGCAGGCCACGTGCGACAGGTACTCGAGCAGCAGGCGCTTCTCGTACGCCAGCCGCTCGAACGTCGCGCGGTCGTAGGCGCCGAAGCGGCTCCACAACGTCAGGTGGTGGGCGCGCTCGATCACGTTGACGCTGTCGATCTGCAGCCCGCCCACGCCGGCGACGAAGTCCTCCAGCGTGCGCGCGGTGAGCCGTCGCGTGCGCGGGCGGTCGAGCTGCTGGCGCTGCAGGAACAGCGCCGCCACGCCGCGGCGGGAAACCGTGACCGGGGTGCTCATGCGTGCGACGTGTCGGCGGCCGGCGGCGGGTAGGCTTCGCCCAGCACGTCCACCAGGTGCGCCACGCGAACGTCGCGGCCGCGCTCGCGCGTTCCGCGCTGCATGTGCAGCAGGCAGCCGGGGTTCGACGCGATCACCACTTCTGGCGCCACGGCGTCGATGGCGTCGAGCTGGTGCCGCAGCTGCTCGTCGGCCATGCCGGGATGCG
>JADLGX010000580.1 GCA_020849095.1 Candidatus Eiseniibacteriota bacterium | reverse complement strand
TCGGCGCTTTTCAGCGGGCGTCGGCCGGCGAACCCGTCGGCCAGCGTGTGCCAGTGCGAGAGCGAAGTCTCGCCCAGGTGCCAGCACAGGAAGATCAGCTGGTCGCCGTTGAGCGAGTAGAAGTCACACAGGCCTCGGTCGAGATCCTTCACCACGACGCCCTGGTCCTCGAGCCTCGCGATGCCGCGACCGATCGTCTCGCCCAGCCGGCGGCGCTTTTCGCCCGTGGTGCGCAGTTCGACCGCGTCGGGATTGCCGGAGTCGGCACCCGCCGTGGCCATGCGCAGCACGTCGATCCGCGTTTCCAGCCGGTCGAACTGGCGCTTCTGCGCGCGCAGCTTTTCGAGCGGCCGGCGGATCTGGTCGAGCATCGCGTTGGCTTCTTCGACGGTGAAAAGGGTGATGCGCACGGGGCGCTCCCTCCGGCTACTAGTGAGAGCCGCAACCGCCGCCGGAGCCGCAACCACCACCGGCGCCCGAGTTGGATTCGGAGCCTTCGGTCTCGAACGACTTGCCGCAGCCGCACGAACGCACCGCGTTGGGGTTGTTGATCGTGAAGCCCGTGGCCTGCAGCGTCTCGACGTAGTCCACCTGCACACCGTTCAGGACCGTGGCGCTGTCCGCGTCCACGAACACCTTGATGCCGTTGTACTCGCCCACCCAGTCGCCCTCGACCTGCTGGTCGGCGAACGCCATGCCGTACTGGTAGCCGGAGCATCCGCCGGGAATCGCGCTGAGGCGAAGGCCGAGGACGTTTTCCTGCTGCGAGAGGAGTTCGGCGAGCTTCTTGGTGGCGGCATCGGTGACGGTCAGCATGGTGCTAATCCTCCAGAACGGGGTCGGGCCCCGAGGGATGAACGGTGGAAACGGAGATGCGGCGGGCCTCCGTGGCCGGTGCTTGCGTGACGCCTTCGTAACCCAACGCGGACGCGAGTTCCTGTGTGGCGACTTCCCTCACCTCGGCCAGAGTCGGCGCAGCGGGGCCGAGCAGTTCGGCCATGCTCGTCATCCGGACCCCCTTGAGACCGCAAGGATGGATGAGCGAAAAACCCGCGAGGTCCGGGCAGACATTGAGGGCGAAGCCATGATAGCCGACCCAGCGCCGGACGGCGACGCCGATGGAGGCGAGTTTGCGCTCTCCCACCCATACCCCGGTCCGCCCGTCGGAGCGCTCCCCGGCGATCCCGAAGCGGCCCACGGTGCGGATGACGGTCTCCTCGAGCAGCCGCAGGTAGCGGTGCAGGTCGCGGCCCACGCGGTCGAGCCCCACGATCGGGTAACCGACCAGCTGGCCGGGGCCGTGCCACGTGACGTCGCCGCCGCGGGGCACCTCGAACAGCTCCACCCCCATGCGCTCCAACGTGGCGCGGTCCACGAGCAGGCTGTCCGCGCCCGAGCTGCGCCCGGCGGTCAGCACCGGCGGATGGTCGGGATAGAGGAGCCAGTCCCCCGTCTCGCCGGCCGCCCGGGCGTGCACCAGCGCATCCTGGATCGCGAGTCCTTCACGATACGAGGTGGCGCCGAGCGCACACACGGTGAGACGACCGGACAAAGGGAGTTCCCGGGCTAGGCGTAGAACCAGAGCATCTCGGGCTTCTCGAGCAGCTCGCAGACACGGCGAAGGAACTTCACCGCCAGCTCGCCGTCGATGACGCGATGATCAAAGCCGATCACGGCGTTCATCACCGGCGCGATCACGATCTGGCCGTTCTTGACCACGGGGCGCTCGACGATCTTGTGCACGCCCAGGATGGCCACCTCGGGCACGCTGATCACGGGCGCCGAGTTGACCGCGCCGAACACGCCGGCATTGGAGATGCTGAACGTGCCGCCCATGATCTCGTCCGGCTTGAGCCGGTCGGCGCGGGCGCGCGAGGCGATGTCCGCCAGTTCGGTGGCGATCTGCACCAGGTTCTTGCGGTCGCAGTCCTTGATGTTGGGAACGATCAGCCCCTTGTCGTCACGGCCGACCGCGAACCCGATGTTGTAGTAGTTCTTGAGCACCACGGCGTCGCCCTCGGGGCTCACCGAGGAGTTGACCCACGGGAACTCCTTGAGCGCGAACACGGCCGCCTTGATGAAGAACGGCATGTACGTGAGCTTGACGCCCTGCTTCTCCAGCTTGGGCGCCCACTCCTTGCGCAGCGCCACGAGCGCACTCATGTCGGCTTCGTCGAAGCAGTGCGTGTGCGCGGCCGTGTGCTTGGCCTTGACCATGTTCTCGGCGATCACCTTGCGCACGCGCGAGAACGGGATCACCTGCTCGCGCGGCCCGTCGGCGGCGGCCGACATCGTGGCGCGCATGAAGCCGGGCACCGCGGCGGGCGCGGCGGCGGGCATCGCGGCAGCGGCAGGCGCGGCGGCGGCCGGAGCGGCCGTGCGGGTCTTGAGGTAGTCGAGCAGGTCGTCGCGCGTGACGCGCCCGGCCGAGCCGGAGCCACGGATGGCCTGGACCTCGGCGATGCCGACGTTGTTCTCGCTCATGATCCGGCGCACGGCAGGCGACAGCGAACGCGATTCCAGCATGCCGGTGCCGGCGCCTCCGGCGCCGGTCGAGTTGGCGGCGACAGCGGCAGCCGCCACGGGGGCGGCGGCAACCGCGGCAACCTTGGGCGCGGCGGCGGCGGGAGCAGCGGCGGCCGGCGCGGCG
>JADLGX010000579.1 GCA_020849095.1 Candidatus Eiseniibacteriota bacterium | reverse complement strand
CCGGCCCGCGCGCACGAGTTCGTCGAGCGCGATGGGAATGGACGCCGAGGAGGTGTTGCCGAAGCGGTCGATGTTCACGTACACGCGGTCCTCGGGAAGCCCGAGCCGCTCGCGAACGCCCTCGATGATGCGCAGGTTCGCCTGGTGCGGCACGAACATCTGCACGTCGTCCGTGGTCCAGCCGGCGCGCTCGATGCACTTGCGCGTCGCGTCTTCCATGCTGCGGACCGCGAACGGAAAGAGCTTCTTGCCCTGCATGTGGATGAAGTGGTCGCCCGCGGCCACGGTCTCCGCCGAGGCGGGATTGCGTGAAATGCCGGCGGGCACCTCGAGCACTTCGCCCAGTTCGCCGTCGCTGTGCATGTCCACCGCGTGGATGCCCGTGCCGGCCTCGCAGGCCTGGAACACCGCGGCGCCCGCGCCGTCACCGAAGAGCACACACGTGTTGCGGTCGGTGTAGTCCACGATCCGCGACAGGGTCTCGACCCCGACCACGAGCACCGTGTCGGCCATGCCGCCGCTGATGAGCCCGCGCGCCTGCCCCATGCCGAACACGAAGCCCGTGCAGGCGGCGAACATGTCGTAGGCCGCGGCCTTGGAGGCTCCGAGCTTGCGCTGCAGCGTGCAGGCGCACGAGGGCAGGATGCGGTCCGGCGTGGTGGTGGCGAGGATGATCTGGTCCACGTCCTTCGCGTCCACCTTGGCCATCTCGAGCGCGCGCTGGCATGCGATCAGGGCGAGATCCGACGACGCCTGGTCCGGAGCGGCCTTGCGCCGCGCGCGGATGCCGGTGCGCTCGACGACCCATTCGTCCGTCGTCTCGACCAGCTTGGCGAGGTCGTGATTCGTGACGATCAGGTCGGGCACGTACATGCCCGTTCCCGTGATCGTCGTGCCCCGGAGCAGCTCAGGCCGTCGTGACATGGTCGGAAAGGATCTCCTCGCGGATCTGCTCGTTGACCTTCTGTTCGACGAAGGTGTTCATGAGGCGGATGGCGCTGTGGTAGGCGCGCGGTCCGCTCGCGCCATGCCCGATGAAGCAACCGCCCTTCACGCCCAGCAGCGGCACGCCGCCGTGTTCCTGCCAGTCCAGCTTGCGCCGCATCCGGCCCCGGGCCGGCGCCATGAGGAGCGCCCCCAGGATCGAGATCGGATCGCGCGAAGCCTCGCGCTTGAGCACACGGTTCAGGAACGACGCCGCGCCTTCGGCGGTCTTGAGCAGCACGTTCCCGGTGAAGCCGTCGGTCACGATCACGTCGCAGTTGCCGTTGAAGACGTCGCGGCCCTCGACGTTGCCGATGAAGTTGAGATGCGAGGCCCCTCGGAGCAGGGGCAGTGTTTCCTGCACCAGGTCGTTGCCCTTGCTGTCCTCTTCGCCGATCGACAGCAGGCCGACGCGCGGCTTGGGCACGCCGAGCAGGGTGCGCGCGTAGCACGAACCCATGTGGGCGAACTGGAGCAGGTAGGACGCCTTGACCTCGGAGTTCGCGCCCACGTCGAGCACGACGGTGCCGGCGGCATCGTTCGGGATGAACGCGGCGAGCGCCGGGCGCGACACCCCTTCGAGGCGTCCGAGACCCAACAGGGCCGTCGCCACCACTGCGCCGGTGTTGCCGGCGCTGTAGATGGCGTCGAGCTTGCCTTCCTTGTGCATTTGGGTGAGCACGCCGAGCGAGGTGCCGGCCTTGCGGGCGGCTGCCGCCGCCTTGGCGCCCATGTCCACCTTTTCGGCGGCATGGACGACCTCGATCGGCAGGCTCTCGGCATGCACGCGGCGAATCGCAGCGCGGATTTCCGCTTCGTCACCGACGAGCGTCAGCTGGAACTTGCCAGCCCATTCGCGCAGCGCACGCGCGGCACCTTCGGCCACAGGCTGTGGCCCGAAGTCGCCTCCCATCGCATCAATCCCGATGCGCGGGACAGAGGACATGATCGGAATGCCGGGCGCCTACTGCTCGCGCGGCGTAACGATCTCTTCGCCCTTGTAATAGCCGCACGCCTTGCAGACTCGATGCGCAAGGCTCGCGGCGCCACAGTTGCTGCACTTGCTCGTGCCCACCACCTTGAGCTTCCAGCCGGTGCGGCGCTTCTTGCCGCGAGTCGAAGAATGCCGCCGCTTGGGAACTGCCATCGAACCAACCTCCTGCAGCCGACGCTTGCCGGAATCGTGGGCCTAGGCCGTGCAACCGCACGGGCCGACACTGAGATCGGCTCCACAACTCGGGCAAAGCCCCGGGCAATCCTCCCGACAATGGGGAGTGATGGGCAACTCGAGCAGCAGCAGTTCACGCACGCTTTCGCGCAGATCCAGCCGCCGCCCGTCATGAAAAAGCATGTAGTCGTCTCGCTCGAGTTCGGCTTCTTCCCGGCGATCCGACCGTCCCGACTGATCCGCGAAGATGGTGAGGGGCGCCTCCACCGTGAGCTCGAACTCGTTCAGGCAGCGAACGCATTCGAGTGTGGCGGAAGACGCTACCGTTCCGCGCACCGACACGCGAGAACCGGACTTCTCGACTCGGAGCGAGGCGCGGACCAAGCCACGCCACTCCGAAGCGGGAAGTTCGACCTCACGGGCCGGCGCTTCGATCTCCACCCGATCGAGAGAGGGTTTCAGGGTGGCGAGATCGAGGATGAAATCGGTCATGAACGAATGAGTCGGCCACCAGGGCCGACCCCCCAAAAGCGCGCGCAAGCTAGCATAGTCACGCGCGTTCCGTCCAGCATCGGCCCCGGGACGGCACCGCGACCGCGGACCGCCGGCCGGAACCCCGTCCCACCCCGGCTTGCCACTGCAAGCAGTTGAGGGGAATGAACTTGAGCTGGAAAAAGAGAGGCGGCCGACCCCGCGAGGGACCGGCCGCCCGTGAACGGCTTCAGTGCGACAGCGCGGCGACGCCGAAGAACAGCTTCACCTCGCGCTCAGCCGACGGCAGGCTGTCCGACGCGTGAACGGAGTTGGCGCCCTTGGACTCGGCGTACAGCTTGCGGACGGTGCCCTCGGCCGCCTGGGCCGGGTCGGTCGCGCCGATCGTCTCACGCAGGAACGCGACGGCGTTCTCCCGCTCGAGACAGCAAAGCATGACCGGGGCCGAGGTCATGAAGTCGACCAGGTCCGGGAAGAACGGCTTGCCGACGTGCTCGGCGTAGAACTCCTGGCACTGCTCGCGCGTGAGGCGCGTGTAGCGGGCCTCGATCAGCCGGAAGCCCTTGTCCTCGACGTGGGCGAGGATCTTGCCGACGATGTTCCGCTTGGTGGCGTCGGGCTTGACGATGAAGAGGGTGCGTTCCAGCGACACTTCTTACCTCCTGACAGGGGGGACGAGCGGCCGCACGCGCGGCCGCTCTCGGATTCTCGCGTCGAAAACCTTGCGGCCGGTCCTATTTCTTGCGGGCCGGCGCCTTCTTCTTGGGGGCCGCCTTCTTGGCGGGCGACTTCTTGACGAGGGCCTTCTTGGCCGGCTTGGCGGCCTTCTTCGCGGGGGCCTTCCTGGCCGGTGCCTTGGAGGCGCTCTTGGCCGGCTTGGATGCGCCGTTCTTCTTGCGGGCGCGGCGCCGCTGCAGCAGTTCGGAGATCAGCCCGGGAATCTCGGAGGGGATGCGCGCCACCGGCACGCCGGCCGCCTCGAAGGCCGCCATCTTCTCGGCCGCCGTTCCCGTGCCACCCGAGATGATCGCCCCGGCGTGGCCCATGCGCTTGCCCGGCGGGGCGGTCTGCCCGGCCACGAACGCCACGACCGGCTTGGTCACGTGACGCTTGATGAACTGGGCCGCCTGCTCCTCGGCGTTGCCGCCGATCTCGCCCATGAGCACGATGGCCTCGGTCTTCGGATCGGCCTCGAACAGAGAAAGCGCGTCGATGAAGTCCGTTCCGATGATCGGGTCGCCGCCGATGCCGATGCACGTGGTCTGGCCGAGCTTCTTGTCGGTCAACTGCTTGACCACTTCGTACGTGAGCGTGCCGCTCTTGCTCACCACGCCGATGGGACCGGGCGTCACGATGTGGCCCGGCAGGATGCCCACCTTGGCCTGGCCCGGGGTGATGAGGCCGGGGCAGTTGGGGCCGATCAGGCGCGGCTTGCCGAGCGGGTTGTTGGCGCCGCGCATGGCCTGCACCTTGTGGAACGCCGCCATGGTGTCGCGCACCGGCAGTCCCTCGGTGATGCAGACGATCAGCGCGATGCCGGCATCGGCCGCCTCGTGGATCGCGTCCGCGGCGAACGCGGCGGGCACGTAGATGACCGACGTGTTGGCACGGGTCTTCTCGACCGCTTCGGCGACGGTGTCGAACACGGGCACGCCGTGCATCGTGGTGCCGCCCTTGCCCGGCGTCACTCCCGCGACCACCTTGGTGCCGTAGGCGATCATCTGCTGGGTGTGGAAAGCGCCGTCGCGGCCGGTGATGCCCTGCACGACGAGGCGCGTGTTCTTGTCGATCAGGATGCTCACGCGGTCACCTCCTGCGCCCTGGCGATCACCATCTGCACCGCTTCGTCCATGCTCGTCGTCGCGCCCAGCCCGTGGCTGGACAGGATCTCGCGCGCCTTTTCCTCGTTGGTGCCCGTCAGGCGGATCACCAGGGGCACCGGCAGCGGCGACTCCTTGAGCGAGGCCACGATGCCGTTGGCGACGTCGTCGCAGCGCGTGATGCCGCCGAAGATGTTGAAGAGAATGGCGCGGACGTGGCCGTCGTTGGTGATGATCTTGAGCGCCGCCGTCACCTTTTCGGGGTTCGACGAGCCGCCGATGTCGAGAAAGTTGGCCGGTTCGCCGCCGTAGTGCTTGATCAGGTCCATCGTCGCCATGGCCAGGCCGGCGCCGTTGACGACGCAGCCGATGTCGCCGTCGAGCTTGACGTACGACAGGCCCTTCTCGCGCGCGAGGCGCGACCACTGCGACTCGTCGGCCGGGTCACGCCAGTGCTCGTCCCAGTCGCGGTGGCGGAAGTCGGCGTTGTCGTCGAGCACGACCTTGGCGTCGAGCGCGATGACCTTGCCTTCCGGCGTCACGGCGAGCGGGTTGATCTCGGCCAGCGAGCAGTCGCCGTCCATGAAGACCGTGTACAGCTTGAGCAGGATGGAAGCGGCCTGCTGCGCCTGTGCGAAATCCGAGAACACCTGCATCATCAGCGCGCGGGCGGCGTACGGGCGCAGCCCTTCGAGCGGAATGTGCTGCTTGAGGATCTTCTCGGGGGCGACGCGCGCCACTTCCTCGATGTCCACGCCACCCTCGGCGGAGAGCATGATGAGCGGCAGCTTCTTTTCGCGGTCCATCACGATGGAGAGGTAGTACTCCTTCGCGATGTCCGCCGCCTGCGCGACCAGCACCTTGCGCACCGGCAGCCCCTTGATGGTCAGGGCGAGGATGTCGCGCGCCTTCTCGAAGGCCTCGTCGGGCGTATGCGCCAGCTTGACGCCGCCGGCCTTTCCGCGGCCGCCGACCTGCACCTGCGCCTTGATCACGACGAGGCCGCCGAGCTGCGCGGCGATTTCGCGGGCTTCTTCCGGCGTGCCCGCCACCTGCCCGGGAAGGACCGGCAAACCATAACGGGCGAAGAGTTCCTTGCCCTGGTATTCGTGAAGATTCATGGGTTCTCCCGTGATCCGAAGCCGTGGACGGCGCCTCGGGCGGCCCTGAGAGGATCATGGACAGGGGGAGTGAAGATGGACGGGGAAAGCTACCCAACGCCCCGCGG
>JADLGX010000578.1 GCA_020849095.1 Candidatus Eiseniibacteriota bacterium | reverse complement strand
GGCGCCAAGGATCACGCGGTGGCGCAGTCGGGAAAGATTCCCGCCAAGTACTACCCGCAGCTGCAGCACCTGCTCGCGGTGTCGGGCGGGACCGAGTGCCACTACGTGAGCTATCGCGACGACGAACTGGTCGTGCTGATGGTGAAGCCGAAGGTGGACTACATCGCGCGGCTCGTGCGCGAGGAGCAGGAGTTCTGGGACTGCGTGCAGACGGGGCGCGTGCCGCGGGGGATGGTGGTGTAGGGAGGGCTGATTTTTTCGCTTTCCGGGTCCCCGACCAGAAGGCTAAAGTAACCTCAGTTGTGTTTCCCCCCCACTCGATCAGCCGAGAGGCCTCAGGTGGGGTTATGTATTTGTGGTGACAGCGTTCGTGCGAGTTTGGCTCCGCCTTCGACCAGCTGAAGATTGCTGTTGAAGTAGCGTCAGGGCCGACGTACCGTCACAGCACTTCGTCCCCGCTGGATCAGCCGAAAGGCCTCCGGCGGGGTTTCTTTTTCTTGCCCCCGCTCAACGTGATCGCGATGCCGTTCGAGCCGGGTAGCAAGAGGGTCATCGCATTCATCGATGGCCAGAACCTGTTCTTCGCCGCCAAAGCTGCTTTCGGCTACAACCACCCGAACTACGACCCACTCGCTCTGGCCAGACGAGTGACGGAGAGCCGAGGATGGGACCTTGTCGGCGTGTCGTTCTATACGGGTGTACCCGCGCGATCGGACAATCCCCGCTGGAGTGCATTCTGGGCTGAAAAGCTGGGGTTCATGGGCACGCGAGGAGTCCGGACGTTTTCGCGCACTCTCCGCTATCGCACGCAGGTCGTCACCCTTCCGGATGGCTCCGTGACGAAGATCCGTGTCGGCCAGGAAAAGGGGATCGATGTCAGGCTAGCCCTTGACGCCGTTCGGCTGGCCCGCGAGGACGCCTATGATGTCGCGCTCGTCTTCAGCCAAGATCAGGATCTGTCGGAAGTCGCGGATGAGATTCGTGCTGTTTCTCGAGCGTTCGGTCGCTGGATCAAGATCGCGAGCGCGTTTCCGGTCAGCGATCTCGCGAGAACGAACCGCGGCATCGACAAGACCGACTGGATCCCGATCGATCGCGCGCTGTACGACTCGTGCCTCGATCCGCACGACTACCGGCCGCGACTCGAGAGTTAGCCGAGCCTCTCGCCGTTGCGGGCCTTGGCCATGAGGATCAGGTACGTGGCGATCCAGTCGCTCTGCTGGTCGGCGCACCACTGGGCGAGCTCGGGATACAGAGCCGATCTCGGCCGCGGCAGGTCGGCGGCGCGCGTGAGGCGCAGGCGCTGCTCGGCCAGGCTCATGTCGTGGTCGCTCTGGAACACTTCGCTGTTGAGCGCCCACAGCAGGTGCGCGCGGTCGCGCTTGTTCACCGTGGACTCCTCGAACAGATCGATGAGCTCGGCAAAGGTGAGCGCCTCGCGGGACGACGCGCGCCCGGGCACCAGGTTCCAGTCCTCCGGCGCTTCGAACGAATAGCGCCAGCAGCCGCGCACGCGGTGAGCGACCAGCACGAGCTCGTCCTGGGCCAGCGGATGGTCGATGCGCGCCAGTTCGACGCGTGTTCCTGTGGGCGGCGCGGCGGCATGTCCGTAGTGCGCGGGCCGGTACGTCATGTCGAACTGCCGCAACAGGTGCAAGACGGGTCCTTGTCAGGCGCGGGCGAGTGATCCTCGGAAACGTTGCACGCCACTCCATAGCACGATCAGGGTGGCCAGGTTAAGGGCGGCCCAGAACGGCTTGGATCCCAGCGCGACGGGGAGCAGCGGGTTGTAGAGCACGGCGATGACGCCGTACACCCACATCCACGAAGTCTCCTGCTGCTTGTGCGCCGCGGCGTAGCCCACGCACGCGGTCAGGCACAGCGTGATGCGAAGGAGCGCGTAGTAGCCCCACGGCATGGGAGCGAGCGCCAGCACTGCGGCCAGCGACGAGACTGCGACGAGCGCGAACACGGCGGTTCTCCGGTCCATCGGCCTGGCGCTTCGTTGCGGTCGCTGGGGGATTCGGCCGGACGCGGGGGTGGCGCGCTGTGGGTGGGGGAGCGGGATTGTGGCACCGAGTCCGGGCGGGCTCAAGCGTGGCTGGAGCTGGAGATGCTCGTGATGCCGCGTGCCTTCGGGCTTGACGATGCGCGCGCATGATGGGGAAAATGGCCCCACTATGAGCGCGAAACGCCAAGTCCGCCCGATCCGGTCCGAGAACTTCCTGCAGCGACACACTGTCTTCACTCTGGATCAGTTCGCGGCGGCGCTGCCGCTGCATTCGGGGCGCAGCACGGCGCGTGAGCGCGTTCGCTACCTTGCCGCGCGGGGACGAATCCAGGTGCTCGGGCGAGGGGTGTACGCAACCGTTCCGCACGATGTGCGGCCCGGGGAGTACCAGCCCGATGCCGTGCTCGTGGCGCTCGCCATGCGGCCCGACATCGTCTTTTCGCATCACTCCGCCCTGGAACTTCATGGCGCAGCTCACAGCATCTGGTCCGAAGTGTCCGGCTGGACTCGTGGTCGCCGCGGCACGATGCAACTCGGAGGCGTACGGCTGAGATTTCTTTCGCCACCGACATTCCAGCGGCCGGGCTCCGCGGTGGACCGGGCCGTCGTGACAGCCCACCGGGACGGAACCCCGCTTCGGATCACGAGCCGTGAGCGCACGCTCGTGGAGTGCCTGCGCCAGCAACATCTGGCTGGCGGACTCGAGGAGATCTTCGAGTCCGCCGCGGGTTTCGCCTCACTCGACCTTGCGGCTCTGGAGCGTCTGCTCGTCGCATTCGATCAGCGGCTGCTCTGGGCCGCCACAGGCTGGTTTCTGGAGCGTCACGAGCGTACTTTTCATCCCACTGCGGGCCTGCTCCGCAGATTCGAATCGCACCGCCCCCGTTCACCGCAATACCTGCCTCGCCTGCAGCGAGGAGGTGCGCTGATCAGCCGCTGGAACCTGGTGGTTCCGCGCGGGCTGGCACGGGGGAAAGAGCCGGATGATCCATGACGCGAAGACACTGGCCGTTTGGGCGCGCGAGTCGGGATTCCGAACCGAGGCGATCGAGAAGGTGGTCCGGCTCGGGGCACTCGCGCAGGAGATCGGGGCGCATCCGTACTTGTCGCGTCGGCTGCTCCTCAAGGGAGGGACGGCGCTCAATCTGAGCGGTGACGCTCCGCCAAGACTGTCCGTGGATCTCGACTTCAACTACGTCGGTTCGGCCGAGCGGGCAGTCATGCTCGCCGAGCGGCCAGAGGTCGAGCGCGCGGTGCAGCATGTGTCTCGCGCCCTGGGCTATCGCGTTCAGGTGTCAGCCGAGGCGCACGCGGGCAGGAAGTTCTTTCTGGAGTACCGAAGCCATGCCGGCGGTACCGAGCGCGTCGAAGTCGATCTGAACTTCCTGTTTCGCGTGCCGCTGCTGGCTCCGCAGATCGTCGCGCTGTGGCAGCCCGGCTCGCTCGAGCGGCCGCTCGTTCGTATCGCACACCAATTCGAATGTGCCGCCGGCAAAGTCTGCGCGACTCTGGCGAGGTCAGCCCCTCGAGATCTCTTCGACACCGCGCGCCTGCCGAGCCTGTTGGGCGGTGACTGGCCGCCTGACTCATTTCGCAGAGTCTTCCATGCCCTGGCAGGCGTTCTCGAGCATGCGCTCCATCGCTACGACCTCCGGCAACTCCGGCGAGCGACGCCGGTTCGAGTGTCCAGCCAGCTCGTGCCGATGCTGCGAGGCGCTCATGCGTTGGATCCCGGCGTGTTGGTGGACGAGGCGTGGAGGGCGCTTGCCCCACTACTCGTTCTGAGCGATTCCGAGCGCGAGTACACCGACCGGCTGCAGAAGGGGGAGCTTCGTCCCGAGCTGCTGTTTCCGGACGAGCCAGCCATGCAGGCGAAGCTCGCCAGTCACCCTGCCCTGGCCTGGAAGGTCGCGAACGCGCGAGCGCATCACGGAGGCAGGTGAAGGCTGTTGGACAGCGGACTCGAGAGCTTGCCGTCGGCTCCCGCATGCTGGGCGGCTACGGCACGAACGCGATCTTCACACCGAGCCTCGCGAAGAGCCCGGAGTAATCGATCGTGTAGTCCTCGCCGCTGGCTGTGAAGACCGGCGTGCCGTCCGAGGTCACGTTCTTCGCCTCGGCCTTGCGAAATCCCGCGCTCCCGGTGAACGCCAGTTGGGGGGCGGCCCAGATCTCGCCTCCGGCACTGGCCTCGAACGCAATGCCCGAGCCCTCGACGTCGCGGCTGAGCGCGCCGCCGCCCGTGGCGCTGAGGGTCACCGAGCCGCCTGCCGTGACGCGGCCGGCTGAGCCTTCGAGGAATCCCTTCACCTTGCCGGGGCTGGCAAACGTGTAGCGCCCGAATCCGCGCAGCAGCGAGCCGGGCATGTCGTACTCGAGTGAGCCGCTGTAGTCGCCCACGTCGCTCGATGCGTTGAGACGATCGTAGCCGAGCCCGATGGACCAACCGCTGCCCATGTCGAGCCCTGCCGAGAAACCGAAGCCGACGCCTGACGACATCTTCTCCATCTTGAGCCCGCTGCCATTGAGCGCGGAGTTGATGGTGCTGATGTCGTCGTTGACGTCGCCCATGGCGTAGGTGGATCCGGCCAGCGCGCCGCTGACCCAGGGACGGATGGCGGCGGACCGCGAAAGCGACGGCGAAACGAGGAGCGCGGTCGCGAGCAGCAGAGCCTGTGGCTTCATTGGGAACTCCTTGGAAGGGAATGAACCGACGCCGGACCCCTGCCTGATTCCCCCGAACCCAGAGCAGGGACCGCAATCCGACGCCGGTCCACCGTTGGCGCTACTGCAGCCGCCATGCCACGC
>JADLGX010000577.1 GCA_020849095.1 Candidatus Eiseniibacteriota bacterium | reverse complement strand
TGGGGGGCTGGTTCCGATCCGTTGGACGACGAAAAAAATCCGGGACGAGGGAGACTCTAATGAATCTCCCCCCGTCCCGGTCAAGACTATTTCAGGTGGGTCGCAAGAATTCTTAGTGTGGGGCCTGGTCTACCTCCAGAGACCGGACCAGAGATTCGCCAGCACTCCCATGACCAGGCGGACGAAAGTCCCCGAACCATCGTCCGGATCACCAACTCCGCCCGGGCCATCATCAGGGTCCCCGACACCAGGAACGGTCCAACCACTGCTCCCATCGTTCGGGTCACCGACCACAGCCCACCCACCCGATCCATCGTCTGGATCCCCCGCCGCACTCCACGTTCGCCCACCACCACCATCGTTCGGATCGCCAACGCCCGCCCAAGCGTTCCCCGCCCCCATCCCCACCGCCAGCACCGCTACCATCATCATCACGACACTCCATCGCTTCATCGCAGCACTCCTTCATTCGGGGGCAGTTCTCCGCCGCCGGCGGCTCCGGCGTCGGCACCACTTGCTCGGGGGCAAAACAAAAGCCCCGCCCGGCCCTGGGTGGCCGTGCGAGGCGAAACGATCAGTTCATACAGCGAAACGCGCATTCCGGATGGGAAGAGCCGGGGGCGGATTCCAATCCTTACAGCAGTTCCTGCCGTGACACCCACAACTCTAGCGGACGAGCACGGCCGACGGTCAAGGGCATTCCTGCCGAGTCCGTGAAGCCCGCCAACCTTTTCCGCGCTCCGCCAGTCCAATGCTGCGTTCGCCCACTCCCCGGAGGCGCCTCCTGACTCACTCCCGGACACCCCGCCATCCGGCACCCCCGTGCGCCCGCATTCTGGTACTCGCACTGTTCGTTGCGCTGGCGGCTCCGACGCCCGTTCGCGCCGCGAGCGCCAAGGCCTCGGCCGTCGCCACGTACCACGTGCACCTCACCAGCGATCCGCTGCGCGTGACCGTCACCGGTACCGCGCCCGTCGCCGATGGGGCGCTCCGGATCGACGACAGCTGGCCCGGCGACATTCCTCCTCTCGAATCGGTGGGCTGGTGCGGGTTGGTGCGCCACCTGCGCGTGACCAACGCCCACGGAGACTCGCTCGCCGTTACGGCCAACGGCCCGCGCGGATGGAAGCTGGCGCAGTCCAGCCCCACCACGCTGTCGTTCGCCTACGAGGTGGACTACTCCCAGCTCGAGCGTCTCGGCTGGCCGGCGCCGCGCGAGGCGGCCTACCGGGACTCCGCCAACTTGGTGCTGGCGGCTCGCTCGCTCTTCGCCTCTACCGGCGCATCGGGCGAGTGTCGCGTCACCTTTCATCTGCCGCCGGGCTGGCGCGCGTCAACGCCATGGCCGGCAGCGAAGCCCCCGAACACGTTCGTGGCGCCGTCCACTCGCGACCTGGTCGAGAACCTGGTCGTGCTCACTCGCGCGCCGCGCGAAGACGTGGTGGTGGCTGGTTTTCGCGTTCACGTGCACGCACTCGGCACGCCGCCCGCCCTCCGGGCGCAAATGCGTCCGCTGCTCGAGAGCGTGGTGAGTCACCACGTCGGACTGCTGGGCTCGCCCGGGCGCAGTGACTACGTGCTGGCCCTGCTCCCTCCTCTCGACGGTGGCGGCGAGTCCTACCGCGGCAGCTTCGCCGCCAGTCTCGATTCGCTGCCCGATTCGCAGTCGCCGGCCACGCTCGGCAACCTGGTCGCCCACGAGATGTTCCACCTGTGGAACGGCTGGAAGCTGGTGGGCGCCGACTACGCGAGCACGCAGTGGTTCCAAGAAGGCTTCACCGAGTACGTCGCCAATCTGGCCATGGCGCGCTCGGGCCGGGTGGACGCCGACTGGTTCCGCTCGAAGCTGGCGTATCACGTCGAGACCGCGCGCCAGCTCACCACCAGCCTGGAAGACATCGGCACGCGCAAGGGCCGGCCGCTCTACAGCGCCGGAGCGCTGGTGGCGTTCGAATGGGACGTGCGGATTCGCCAGGCCACGCAGGGCCGCCACGACCTCGGCGGCTTCCTGCGCGCGCTCGTGCGCCAGACGAACCGGGGCGCCCGGGCGTACGCATGGGCCGACATGCGCGCCGCGCTCGAAGCGACGGCACCCGGAGACTGGGAGGCGTTCTACCTGGCGTTCGTTCACGCCAAGGCGAGCCTGCCCATAGGCCCCACCCTGGCCGTCGTGGGCCAGACACTCATCGAGGCGCCGGACGGTCACGTGATTATCTTGGCCGACACCGCTGCGACGCCGGCCGCGAAACGCCTCTGGAGCGGATTGCTGCGATCACCCGGGAATTAGCGTGGCGGCCGCTACTCCTCTTTGTCGCCCCTGGGCCTGAACAACTCCTCCAGCTTCTTCCGCGCCGCAGCCGCGCGATCCTCCGCCGCGGCCCCCGCCTTACCGTCGAACGCTTCGCGCGAAAAGTAGAAGTACTCGCAGAAGTTTCGCCGCGCCTTGTCGGCAACGGGGTCCGCTTCGGTCTCGGTGCACTGGGTGTGGTAGCGCTCGTTCCAGTGGCGGCAGTTGCGGCAGCTGCGCAGGTCGGTGCGGCACTTCTCGCACTCGGCCTGTCGCGAGATGGGTTCGCTGTAGGTGATCGGCGTTCCGCAGTTGTGGCAGACCAGCGCCGCCATGCCTTCCTCCCGCGCGCCTAGCGCAGCAGCGTCAGCCGCACGCTCTCGTCGTGCCCCATGCCCACCAGCCGGCACACGTAGCTGCCGCTCTCGAGCAGCTGGCCCGCGGCGTC
>JADLGX010000576.1 GCA_020849095.1 Candidatus Eiseniibacteriota bacterium | reverse complement strand
CCTCTCGTCGCAGATGGTGCGCTCGTCTTCGGGTTGCGACTGAGCCGAAGCGCGAAGGTCGGAATCAGGTTGTTCGATGTGGCGGGGCGTATCGTCGCCTCTCAACCGGAAACCTCGATGCTCTCGGGCCAACGCCAGTTCTCGTGGAAGCCGGAAGGCGTCCGTTCGGGCGTCTACTTTGTTCGCGTCGCCGTAAATGGCCGCCAAGCGATGCAGAAGCGCGTGATCTTCATTCGCTGATCCGCGTTCGGACAACCACGCGAACCCGAAGTGAAACGAAGCCCGGCCGGACGCCTGTCCAGCCGGGCTTCGAATATCCTGACGGTCGCCTGGACACCGACGCGGGAGGGCGTGACGGGCGTCAGTCGACCGCCACTCGCCTGGCTGAGCCCGGCTTCACTCGTCCAGCGTGGGGTCCACGAGCTTGACGCGATCCAGCAGCTCCGGTCGAACGACGATCCGGTAGCCCTTCTTGGCCCGCTCCAGGATCGCGTTCAGTGCCTGCTCGCCGCGGATGTTCTGAAGTGACTCGTCGATCAAACCCTCGACCTGCTCGTAGGGCAGAAGGTGCCCGGGGTCGAACGAGATCAGCTGCAGCACGACATAGTCGCCCTGGCGGTCAGGGCCTTCGATTCTGGTCTGGCCGGGACGAAGTTCCTCGAAGAGCAGCTTCTGGTAGGGGCCGTGCTCTTCCGATGTGCGCGTTTGGATGGACCCGCGATTGAATCCGGCGAGCGAATCCGCGCGCAGGATATCGGCGGCCTTCTCGCCGGACTTCAGACGCGCGACGAGCGAATCGCACGCGGAGCGCGTGGGCTCGCTGAACGCCGCGAATACGACCATGGGATACGTCGTGAAGTCGAGCGGGCGATCGTTGTAGTACTTCTGGCGCTCCGCCTTGGAAATCCAGATCTTGGACTCCACCGAATCCGCGAAGAGGTGCTTGACGAGAATCTCCTCACGCTTTCGCTGCAGCGCGCGCTGAACCATCGGCGTCTTGTCGATGCCCAGCTCGACCGCGTACTCGGCCATGTAAGGCTCGAGCACGAGCGCATCCACCTGCGCCTTCACGGCGTCGGGAGTGTTCATGAGCGGCCGCGACACCGGCGTGATGTCGGAGTAGGCCTTCAGCAGCGGGGAGAGCGTGAGCTGCCCACGCTTCCAGCGCGCCAGCACACGACCCGTATCCGCGGGGGTGAAGGCCGGTAGGGTGTCGTTGATCGTCACCTCGGGAGATCCCATGGGGCCGGTCTCATAGCTCACGTTGGATCCACCGAATCGCGTGCTCACCCAGACGACCGCGGAAGTGTCGTACTCCATTCCAATCCGCCTGCGAAGCACCTCCTGCACTCGCTCGGCGTGCTTGGCCACCTGCAATCCGCTCAGGGTCATGCGGAGCATCTTGCGCATCGACTCGTACAAAGGCACGTCGGGACGCGGGCGCCGCTCCATGGACTGGAATACGTGAAACCAGGACCGATCCTGCACCGGCTCCGAAATGCTCCCGACCGGGAGCGAGTAGATCTCGACGGCCACATCGGCAGGAAGAGAGGCCTGCGTCACCCAGCCCAGATCCGTCGCACGAGTGCCGACATGATACCGCTTGAATGCGGCATCCCAGCTGATCTTCCGGGCTCGAAGGTCCGCAGCAACGCTTGCCGCCACCGCTCGGTCCGCGAAAAGGATGTGACGGAAGTGCTGCTCGTATTTCTGGGTTTCGTAGAAGGCGCGGAGGGCCTCCTCGGACACCTTCACGGAATCGAGCACGAGATACTGGTACACCGCATTCGAAAGCGTGCGCTGCGTGAACGAACGCATGGTGAGCCGTTCTTCGAAGCCGAACTCACGGCCTGCGGCAAGAGCGGTCAGTCCCAGGACCTCTTTGTTGATCATGCTGCCCAGGAACTCCAGCCGGCCCTCATAGGTCCCTCGCGGCCGATACTCCGGGTGCGAGGAAAAGTAGGCGTCCACGAAATCTCTCGCCCGGATTTCGCGGTCGGCGACGGTGGCCAGCAAGGCCGTGTCGGGCAGGAACTGCCCGGTATCCAGCACCGAGTTGATGAACACGCGGGGGCTGACCGGAAGCGCTGTGGTTTCAGGGCTCGCTGCGGGCCGCGGAGTCTTGGGGACGTAGGCCTTCGGGCGAGTCTGGCCGAAAGCGACGGCCGCGCTCAGCATGAGCCCGAGCGCAACGAGTCGAGTGGACTTCATTCTGGCTCCTGTCTGCGGATTGGAAAGTGGTGCGCAGCCGTGGGTGCGCACCCAAGCCTAGGTGGCGCGCATTTGCGGGGTCAAGGTCCGCACGTCGAGTGCTGAGGATGGACCGACGGAAAGTGCGGCCCGTCGGGAAGCGCTTCAGTAACCAAATACTTTCTTGAAGAATTGCATCGCACTCGATCGCGTGAATGTGACCGGGAGATCGTGTCCTCGATCCGGCTGAAACCTGGCGTCCACCGCTGCGTGCAGTCCCTGCAACGTGGCCACGTAGGCGTGCGCCGACGCTGCAGGAGCGATGCGATCCAGCTCACCGTGCAACAAGAGCACGGGGCAGTGGATGTGCGCGTTCGAGCTGAGCGGCGAGCGTTGGCTCCAGCCCAGGCTGTCGCGGCCCGCTTCGGCCTCGATCGCCTTGCGACCCTTGGCGTCGGCGGCGCGGTACGCCGCCCACAGGTCGTACGAGCCGGACTGCAGCACCATCGCGGCCACGCCCGTGCGCCGGCCGGCCAGCAGCGCGGCCGCGGTGGCGCCACGTCCGGTGCCCCACACCGCGAGCAGGCCGGGGTTCACGCCGGGGAGCGACGCCAGCCGCTCGAACGCGGCGTCCAGCGCGGCGGAGGTCGCGGGGCCGTTGAGGTCGGCGGGTCCGGTCGAGGCGCCGAAGCCCGGCAGGCTCACGACGACCACGGCGTAGCCGCGGGCGCGCATGGACGTGCCCACCTGCAGCCAGCGCCGCGCATGCTCGTCGTCGGAATGCACGATGAGCACGCCGGGAGCCTGGCCTTCGGGGTTGGCGGGCGCGAACGCCACGACCTCGACCTTGCGCCCGCCCACGTCCAGCAACTGCGACGGATGGGCGGCGCTGGTCTCGCCGGGTTCGGTGCGCAGCGTCGCGGTGAGCGGCGGCAGCGGCCCGGCGGGCGTGTGCCCGAAGATCCGCAGCGTGACCTTGCCCTTCTCGAACCGCGACGGCAGGAAACAGGTGGACTCCAGGCTGTCGTTGCCCGAGATGGGCGGGATCGTGGACAGCAGCGCGGTGAGCGACTCGGTCCAGCGGCGCGGTCCGCGGTGCACGCCCGCGTCCTCGTCCGTGAAGTCGGCCAGGAAGCTGTCGGCGTAGAACCCGACCGCCCCGGTATTGCGGATCAGGTAGGGGATGTTCCACACGAGGCGTTCGTCGGCGGTCACGGCTGCCGCTGAGGTCAGCGTCACCGCGGGAGCGGCAAGGGCGGCCATCGGGGCGCCCAGCGCGAGCATCGTGAGCGAGGCCGTCAGGAATCGGCGGAGCATTTCGCCTCCAGTCGAGGGGTTCGGGGCGCGGCGCGTCATCGGGTCTTGCGCGTCTTGGGCCGCAGATAGGAGG
>JADLGX010000575.1 GCA_020849095.1 Candidatus Eiseniibacteriota bacterium | reverse complement strand
GGACCGACACGAACAATCCCACGCTGGCCGCGCTGGGCGATTCGTTCATCGGCGCCACCTGGTCCGACCTCGACCTCGATGGCGACCTCGACCTGTTCGTGGGATCGCTCACGCCGGGGGCGGGGCACGTGCTGTTCAACACGGGAAGCGGTGACTTCGTGGACGACACTCGCGTCCCGTTCGTGCGGCCGCTCGAGTCCTCCGCTCCGCCCGCGGTGGCGGACCTGGACCACGACGGCGACCCCGACCTGATCGTGCCCGGCCTCTACTCGACGCGGGCCTACCTGAACACCCTGCGATCGAACGCTCCGGGCTCCGGAAGCAACTGGTTCCATCTCGGGTTGATCGGCGTCGAGTCCAACCGCGACGGCATCGGCGCCCGCATCGAACTGGTCGCCGGCGGCAGGAAACAGACGCGCATCGTGACGGGCGACTTCGACTACCTGTCGCAGAGCGCCTACCCGGTGATCTTCGGGCTCGGCAGCGCCACCGTGATCGATTCCATCCGCATCTCGTGGCCGAGCGGCGTGACGTTCGACACGACCGGCGTCGCGGTGCGGCAGAGCGTCGCGTGGCTGGAACGCCAGCGCCTGCTGGTGGCCGACGTCGCGGGTGGGGAACGCCCGTCGCTCGAGCTTTCGCTCGGCAGCGCGAACCCGTTCGTGAACCGGCTGTCGCTCGGCTTCTCGTTGCCGGCGGCGACGGACGTGCGGCTGACCGTGCACGACGTTCAGGGGCGGCTGGTGCAGACGCTTGCGACGGGCGTGCGGACCGCGGGGCAGCATCGCGTCAGCTGGAACGCGCGCGGCGCCGACGGCTCCGCGGCCAGCCCGGGCGTGTACTGGGTGCGGCTCGCGGCGCGCGACGCGCAGGGCGAGCAGGTGCGCACCCGCAAGGTCGTGCTGAGCCGGTGACGATGGCGAAGCGGCGGGACGGCAGCGCTCAGCGCCGCCGTCCCGCCGGCTTGGTCCCCAGCCACAGCGTGTGCCGCCCGCCGCGGTTGCGCCTCGCCCGGATCACCTTGGCGTCCACCGCGAATCCCACCTGCCGCAGCCGCTGGGTGAACGCCTCGTCGGGCGCCACCGACCACACGCCGAACACTCCTCCGCCCTTGAGCGCGCGCAGGGCGGCGCGCAGGCCCTCGAGCGAGTAGAGCCAGTCGTTGCCGGCGCGTGTCAGCCCGTCCGGACCGTTGTCCACGTCGAGCAGGATGCTGTCGTACGCGCCGTCGAGTCCGTGGTACATGCGCCCCACTTCGCCCGCGTGCACGGTCACCCGCGGATCGGCCAGCGGCGTCCCCGCCAGATGGGCCAGCGGCCCGCGATTCCACTCCACGACCGCCGGCACCAGTTCGGCCACTTCCACGCGAGCCGTCGCGGGCAGCGATCGCAGCGCGGCCGCGAGCGTGAAGCCCATGCCCAGCCCGCCGATCAGCACGCGCGCGTCGCCGTACGAACCGAATGGCGCGCACGCGAGCTCGGCGAGCGCCTCCTCGGAGCCGTGAGCGGTGCTGCTCATGAGCGCGCTGGTCCCGAGCCGGATCACGTACTCGGTGCCGCGCTGGAGCAGCACCAGCGCGTCGGCTTCGCCGGGAACGGTGGCGCGGCCGAGTTCGACCCAGGGGAGCATCAGCGACCTTTCGTGAGGTGGGTGGGATACGGAGGGGCGAGAGTGTAGCCTCCTGCGGCCCTCACGCGCATCGGGGAGTGTGGCGGAGTTCCCGTGCCGTGGGCCGTACGTTACAGTCCGCCCGGAGGGACCATGGCGATCCGTCACTGGTTGAGAGATTCCTGCAACGTGGCCTGGCGGCGATACGCGCGATTCCTGCTCGTCAGCTGGATTGCCGGCGCCGCCGTCTGCCTCTACGCGGGCTGGGCGGGCGAGGGGCTCTACTACTATCTCGACTACATGTGGAACGGCAGACCCAACGCCGGGCTCATGACGCTCGTGAGCGGATTCTGCCTCGTCGCCTGCGGGTGGGGGTTGTTCGTGGCGGCGAGGCGCGCCATGCGCACTCCGGGCGGGCAGCGCGAGACGGCGGGCTGGGTGCTCGCCGGCATGGGTTGCCTGTGGCTCGCGTTCGACGAAGTGATCCAGCTGCACGAGCGCGCCGCGCACTTCATGCAGCGCGCAGGCGTCCCGCAACCCCTGGGAGTGCTCGACCACGACCTGTACCTGTTCGCGGCCTATTTCGCGGGGCTGGTTCTCGTCTTCGCCCTGCTCTGGCCCACGCGAAGGCCGCTCGAGCCGGCCATGCTGCCGCTGCTCGTGGCGATCGCCTGCTTCGCTGTCTCCGAGATCCTCGACCAGCTGCCGTGGATCCGCATGAGCCACGACACCCAGCAGATCGTCGGCGCCTTCGAGGAGGGCTACAAAGTGTTCGGAGCCTGGACCCTGGCGATCTGCGGTCTGCTCGTCGCCGACGAAAAGACGCGCGAGCAGTTTCCCCCGACTCCGCGCGGCGCCTGACCGCTCACCCCGCGGCGCGGGGCGGCGTGCCGGCTCCGGGAGCGAGCTGTGCTTCGATCGCGAGCAGGAGGTCGCGCACCAGTTTCGAGGCGCCGGGGTCCATCCCCGGCTTCAGCGCGAGTCCCTTGCGCACGGCCGCCTCGGCGGCCGCACGGTCACCCGACACGGACGCCACCGCCGCCTCGGCCAGCGCGCGCTGGTCGGCATCCACGAGCCCGCCCTTGCCGCGCGCGAGCCAGGTCGTGGCGGCGGCCGCGTCCTGCCGTTCGATCGCGTGGTGCCATGCCAGCCACACCGCCACACCCTCGCGGAGGCCGTCCGGCAGCTC
>JADLGX010000574.1 GCA_020849095.1 Candidatus Eiseniibacteriota bacterium | reverse complement strand
GACCACTCCGCCGTGTCCCAGTTGACCCCGTCCACGCGCCCGGTCACGTCCATGCTCAGGTGGCGCGTCAGCCCCACCAGCATGCCGGCGCCCACGCCCGCCATGCTGCCGCTGAACTTCACGTGGTTGATGCCCTGGTCGGCGCGCACGTCGGTGCCGCCCACCGAGCCGAACACGTACGGGCACACCTGGCGGTCGGGCATGAAGCGGTAGTGCGCCTCGAGCGTGCCCACCGAACGCTGCACGTCGAGGTCGCCGATCGCCGTGCCGTGCTGCGCCGCGCCGACCGTGAGCCGCAAGTGGAAGCGCGGCGTGAACGAGTAGCCGCCGCACAGCGCCAGGCCGGAGCCCATGTCGTCCACCACCAGCTCGGCGGGATCGGGCGACGGGTCGGCGCCGAGTCCGTCCACCAGGAACTTGAGCCCCAGCGAGAACCCGCGCTCCTGCCCCCACACGGGGGTCTCGGCGCGCGCGGCGGGCGCAAGGGTGGCCACGGCGAGCGCCGCGAGCAGTGCTGCAGTGGTCGTGATCAACCGGGGGCCATGCGGTCTCATTCGTCCTCCTCGTCGGTGGTGGAGCTTCCCGGCCGCTGCGGGCGCGCTTCGAGCCCGAGGGCCTGCATCTTCTTGTGCAGGTTGCTGCGTTCGATCATCAACATCTGCGCGGCCTGCGACACGTTGCCGCCGGTCGCATCGAGCGCCGCCTCGATGCAGCGCCGCTCGAAGTCGCGCCGCGCCGCCACCAGCCCGCCGGCGGCGCGCACGTCGTCCACGCCGGCCGCACGCGCGGGCGGCGCCGCTGCAGCCGCGCTCGCGGGGGCCGCCGCCAGGGCCGACATGCCGGCCAGCGCGCGCACGGCCTCCTCGCCGATCTCGGCGCCCTCGGTGAGGATGGCCAGCCGCTCGATCACGTTGCGCAGTTCGCGCACGTTGCCGCGCCAGCGCATCGCGCCCAGCGCCGCCGACGCGCCCGCGCTGAGCGTGCGGGCGGGCAGCTCGTTGTCGCTCGACCACAGCCGCAGGAAGTGGCGCGCCAGCGCGGGCACGTCGCTCGCGCGATCGCGCAGCGGCGGCACCTCCAGCGGAATCACGCTGAGCCGGAAGAACAGGTCCTCGCGGAAGCGCCCGGCCTCCACTTCGGCGGGCAGCGACTTGTTGGTGGCCGCCAGCACGCGGACGTCCACCTTGGTCACGCGCGAGTCCCCCACGCGCTCGATCTCGCCCTCCTGCAGGGCGCGCAGCACCTTGGCCTGCACGCGCAGGCTCATGTCCCCGATCTCGTCCAGGAACAGCGTGCCGGTGTCGGCCTGCTGGAACTTGCCGTCGCGGCTGCGGTCGGCGCCGGTGTAGGCGCCCTTCACGCAGCCGAACAGCTCGGTCTCGATCAGCTCCTCGGGGATCGCGGCGCAGTTCACCTTGATGAACGGCTTGCGCGCGCGCGGGCTGCCGTCGTGCAGCGCGCGCGCGAACAGCTCCTTGCCCGTGCCGCTCTCACCCGTGAGCAGCACGGTCGCGCCGGTCGGCGCCACCTTCGCCACCTGCGCGAGCAGCGCGCGGATGGGCGCGCTGTCCCCCACGATCTCGTGGTGCGCGCGCGCCACCGCCTGGTGCCGGCCCAACTGCTCGCCCAGCAGGCTCGCCTGGAGCGCGTTGCGCACCGCCAGCAGCACGCGGTCCTTGCTCAGCGGCTTCTCGAGAAAGTCGAACGCGCCCAGCCGCGTGGCCTCGACGGCCGTTCCCACCGTGGCGTGCCCCGAAATCATCAGCACGGCCACGCCGCGGTCGGTCGCGCGCAGTTTCTGCAGGGCCTCGATGCCGCTCATGCCGGGCAGGCCCACGTCGAACATCACCAGCTCCGCGGGCTCCTCGGCCAGCATCGCCAGCGCGTCCTCGGCGTTGCCGGCCTCGCGCAATGCGTAGCCCTCGCTCTCCAGGATGATCGTGAGCATGCGGCGGATGTTCTTCTCGTCATCCACGACCAGCACTCGGGGACTCATGCTTGCTCGCCTCCTGCCGGGGACTGCTCCGGCAACGTGATCTCGAATACGGCGCCCGGCTCCGGCGCGTCGTGCAGCGATATCTCTCCGCCGTGGTGGCGCACGATGTGCTCGACGATGGCGAGTCCCAGCCCCATGCCGTCGGACTTGGTGGTGAAGTCGGGCTCGAACACTCGGCGCTTGCGGTCGTCGGGCACGCCGGGACCGTGGTCGCGCACGCGCACGCGCGCGCCGCCGCCCGGCAGCGCGGCAAAGGACAGCTCGGCCGGGCCCGCGAACGACACCGACCGCTGCGCGGCGAGCGCGTTGTCGATCAGGTTCACGAGCACGCGCTTGACCTGGTCGCGGTCGCACCACAGCGTCACGCCCGTGGCGCCGCTCACCGCCAGCTGCGCGGAGCCGTACAGCGCCAGCAGTTCGCGCGACAGGTCGTCCGCGCCCACCTGCGCCGCGCGAATCTCGGGCAGGCGCGCGAACTGCGAGAACTCGCTCACCAGGTTGCGCATGCCCAGCACTTCTTCCTGGATGATCGCCGCGCTCTCGCGCACCAGCTCGCGGTACTTTTCGTCGTCGCCGCGGTAGGCGTCGCGCATCTGCTCGGCGGCCAGCTGGATGGGCGTGAGCGGGTTCTTGATCTCGTGCGCCAGGAACCGCGCGGTCTGCCTCCACGCGGTCAGCCGCTCGAGCCGCCCGAGTTCCTCCTGCTGCGTGCGCAGCCGCTCGCCCATCGAGTTGAACCGGCGCATCAG
>JADLGX010000573.1 GCA_020849095.1 Candidatus Eiseniibacteriota bacterium | reverse complement strand
CGTGATTCCCTGCTCGGTCACGGCGCTCGCGCTGGCGCTGCTGGGCCAGGAAGCGGCGGAACGCGCCCTGTCGGAGACGCCCGCGAGCGGCGCGGCTCGCGCGCTCGATCCGCTCGAGGTGCTCGAGACGCCGGCGGACGACTCGCCAGCCGCCGGGCGCCCGGCGCGCCATCCGGTGCCCGCCGTGGGCGAGCCGCTCGCGGATTCGCTGCGCGGGGTGGTGCTGCTCGACGCCGGCGACCATGCGCGCTGCGACCGCATTCTGGCGTGGGGACCTCGTCTGGCGACCCTGCGCGGGGACGCCGTCGCGCTGGCCCAGCACGCCTTTCGCGCCCGCGATGAGGGCTTCGCCGCCCGGGCCGCGGCGCATCGAGGGGGTTTCCTCGTGGCCGGAACCGGCTATGGTGCGGGCGAGCCGTGCGAGCATGCGGCGCGGGTGACCGCGGCGCTGGGGGTGAAGGCCGTGATTGCGCAATCCTTCGCGCCGAGGCACGCTCGGGCCCTCGCGTTGTACGGTGTGCTGCCTCTGCTCTGGCGGAGCGCGCCCGACGATCCGCCGGTGAGGGCGGGCGACGAGCTCGAGCTGGTGGATCTCGCGGAGACGCTGGCCCCCTCGCGGCCGCTCTCCGTGAGGCATCTCACGCTCGGCGGACGCTTCGATGTGACACACGACATGGACTCGCGGACGCTCGACATGGTGCGCGCGGGTGGATTGCTGGGCGCCTGCGCGAGAGCGGAAGCGCCCGTCCCGGAAGGATGGCGACAGTGAAGGCAGGCCGCACCCGATGCTGATCGATTTCGCGAAGATCCACGCCTACGCGGGCAAGGGCGGCGCCGGCTGCATCAGTTTCCGGCGCGAGAAGTACGTGCCCAAGGGCGGGCCCGACGGCGGCAACGGCGGGCGCGGCGGCGACGTCGTGCTCGAAGTGGATCCGCACGTGCGCACGCTGCTTGATTGCCGCGAACAGCCCCGATACCGTGCGCAGCCCGGCCGGTCGGGACAGGGCAGCAACAAGACCGGGCGCGACGGAGAGGACCTGGTCGTGCGCGTGCCGGCGGGCACCGTGGTGAAGGATGCCGAGTCGGGCGAACTGCTCGCCGACCTCACTCACCCCGGCGACCGCTGGATCGCGGCCAAGGGCGGGCGCGGTGGACGGGGCAACGCCATGTTCGCCACGCCGACCAACCAGGCTCCGCGCCGCTCGGATCCCGGTGAGGCCGGCGGCGACCGGGCGCTCGAGCTCGAGCTCAAGCTGATCGCCGACGTGGGGCTGGTCGGACTTCCCAACGCGGGCAAGTCCACGTTGTTGTCGCGCATCACACGGGCGCGTCCGAAGATCGCGGACTATCCGTTCACCACGCTCGAGCCCAACCTGGGCATCGCGGCGCTCGACGCCGAGCGCACGTTCGTGGTGGCGGACATTCCGGGACTCATCGAAGGCGCCAGCGAGGGGCGCGGGCTGGGATTGCAGTTCCTGCGGCACGTCGAACGCACGCGAGTGCTGGCGTTCCTCGTGGATTCCGCGAGCGAGGACCCGGCGGCGACGCTGGCCCTGCTGGAACGGGAGATTTCGCAGTACAGCGCGACGCTGGCCGAGAAGCCGCGCGTCGTGGTGCTGAGCAAGTCGGACACGCTGCCCCCGGAAGAGCGCGAAGGGCGCCCCGCGGCCGCCGGATTGCCGCAGGCGCGCATCATCAGTGCGCACACGGGAGACGGCCTGCGCGACCTGCTCGAGGACCTGTGGCGTCACATCGCGGCGGCGACCGCCGAAGAAGCCGAGAGGGAGAGCGACGATGTCGGATGACAAGTACGGTCCGGGGCGGACCTTCGACGCCATGAACGCACGCGGCCTGGCCGGCAAGCGCGACTACGTGCGGTCGCTCGAACAGCGGCGCGACGAAGAGGCCATGTCGCT
Source organism: Candidatus Eiseniibacteriota bacterium (assembly GCA_020849095.1). Lineage (GTDB taxonomy): Bacteria > Eisenbacteria > RBG-16-71-46 > RBG-16-71-46 > RBG-16-71-46 > CAIXRL01. The sequence continues at coordinate 17,471 of JADLGX010000573.1, read as the reverse complement.
GCTGGTCGAGTGCCTGTGCGACGAATCGTGGTACCTGCGTGAACTGGCCGAAAGTGCGCTCCTGCGCCTGGGCGATCGCGCGGGCGAGACTCTGCTGCCGCTTCTCGAGCAGGGCCTGTGGTTCTCACGCTCGAGCGCGGCCCGCGTGCTGGGCCGGCTGGGGCACCGTCCCGCCGCCGCCGGATTGCTGCGGCTGTGCGAGGACTCCAACGCCACGGTCGTGCAGGCGGCGTACGCCGGGCTGCAGGAACTGGCGCACCGCGGCGGCTCCGTGCGGATCGGCTGGGAACTGCACCGGCTGACGGCGGAGACGCGCAAGGCGCGCATGGACCAGATCAGCACGGTCGACCGCCCGCTGTTCGAGCGCCTGGAGCGCATGCTGCGCAACGACGAGCTGATGACCAACGAAGACCCCGATGACCTGCGCGACGACAGTGATCTTGTTCGCGCCAGCGAGGAGGGGGTCGAATGGGAAGTCCTCACGGGGCCGCCGAGTGCGCGTGGCGGCTCGGGCGCGAGCGGGGCAGCGGCGTCCACCGAGTCGTGAACGGGGCGGCCTGCGTGGCCGACGCGGAGCGGCAGTCCGCTCGCGTCCTGCGCGCCGGCTCGTCCGAGTATCCCCGCGGCCTGAACGACCTGGCCGACGCTCCGCCCGCCGTGTGGGTGATCGGGCCCGGGCTGGCCTCGCGTGAACGCTGCATCGCGCTCGTCGGCTCGCGCGCGGCGAGCGCCTACGGCGCCGCGTTCACGCGCCGTCTGGCGCGCGACCTCTGTGGCGCCGGCTTCACCGTGGTGAGCGGACTGGCGCGCGGCATCGACGCCGCGGCTCACGCGGGCGCGCTCGAGGCGGGCGGCCGCACGATCGCGGTGGTGCCCTCGGGGCTCGACTGCATCACGCCGCCGGGGCACGGCCTGCTCGCCGCCGACATCGCACGGCACGGCGCGCTGCTGAGCGAGCGGGAGTCGGGCCCGCCGTTCGGGCGCGGCGCGTTCGTGAAGCGCAACCGGCTCATCGCCGCGCTCTCCGCCGTGACCGTGGTGGTCGAGGCCGCCGAGCGCAGCGGCGCGCTCTCCACGGCATCGGCGGCGCGCGCGCTCGGGCGGCCCGTGCTCGCGGTGCCCGGCGACGTGGACCGGCCGACCGCGCTCGGCACGCTGCAGCTGCTGCGCGAGGGCGCGCGCCCGTGCGGCGGCGCCGGCGACGTGCTCGGCGCGCTGCCCGCGAGCGCGGCGACCGCGGACGAGTCGCCGCGCGCCCGCCTGGCGGCGGCGCTCGGTGAGGAGGAGCGCACGCTGGAACAGCTCGCGTCGGCCGCGGGCCTGTCGCCGGGAGAGGCCATGGCCGAACTGCTGTCGCTGGAATGGGCGGGCATCGCGCGCGCGCTGCCCGGCCAGCGCTGGCGCCGCGGGGGCGCGCGGTGAAGCCCTCGCACGTGGCCGAGGCCGCGCTCGTGCGCGGGGCGTTCGCGCTCGCGGGTCTGCTGCCGTGGCAGCGCGCGCTGGGACTGGGCGCCGCGCTCGGCACCGGCGTGCGCCTGATGGGAGTGCGCGCGCGCGTGGCGCGCGCCAACCTGGAGCTGGCGTTCCCGGATCGCAGCGCGGCCGAGCGCGAGCAGATCCTGCGCGCGCACTACCGCGAGGTGGGACGCATCGCGGTCGAGTACGGACGGCTGCCCGAACTGGCGCGCCGGACGGGTGACGAGGTGTTCGCGAGCCTGCGCGGCGAAGAGCACGCGCGCGCGCTGGTGGGACGCGGCGCCGTGATGGTGTCGGGGCACTTCGGCAATCTCGAGCTGTTCGCGTCGTACATGGCCCGGTTCAACCCGGTGGACCTGCTGGTCAAGCCGCAGAACAACCCGCTCGTGCACGAGATGATCGTCCGGCTGCGCAGCCGGTGCGGCGTGGGCGTGATCCCCACGGCCGGCGGAGTGAAGCAGGTGTTCAAGGCGATCCGCGCCGGGCGCTGGGTGGCGATGGCCGCCGACCAGGATGCTCGCCGGCACGGCGTGTTCGTGCCGTTCTTCGGGCGGCTCGCGAGCACGCCCGAGGGGCCGGCGCGAATCGCGCTGCAGACGCAGGTGCCCATCCTGTTCGGGCTGGCGCACCGCCGCGCCGACGGACGGCACGAGGGCGTGTTCGAAGCTCCTCGCGAGCCCTCGGGTCCGCCCACCGACGAGAACGTTCGCGAAGTGGTGGCGTGGTACACGCAGCGGCTCGAGGCCGCGGTGCGCGAGCGCCCCGAGCACTGGTTCTGGCTGCACCGGCGATGGAAGACGGCGCCTCCCGCGGGCGCCGGAACGGGAGACCAGTGATGCACCGATTCGAGCTTCGCGTGCGCTACGGCGACGTGGACCAGATGGGCTGGGTGTACTACGGAAACTATCTCCGCTGGTTCGAGATCGGCCGCGCCGAGATGCTGCGCTCGATGGGCAAGAGCTACCGCGCCGTGGAGGAGGAGGAGAACATCCTCATGCCCGTGCTCGAGGCGCGCTGCCGGTACTTTCGCGGCGCTCGCTACGACGAACTCGTGGGCATCGAGTCGGGCATCCTCGACGTGACGCGCGCGCGCATGCGGTTCGGCTATCGCATCGTGGGGGAGGACGGCGCGCGGTGCGCGATCGGCTTCACCGAGCACTGCTTCACGAATCGCGAGGCGAGGCTCGTCCGCCCGCCCGCCAGCCTCACGGAACTCCTCGATCGCGCGCCGCGCGTGGACGAGGAACTCGCCGGGCTCCTCGCCGAAAAGTGAGCGCCCGCTTCAGCTCGTGAAGCCCATCTCCTTGTTCTTCGGCCCGTCGCCGGGCCCCTTGAGCGGCCCGAAGTTCGTCTCGTAGTTCTTCAGGTTCTGCTCGAGCGCGCCCAGCAGGCCCTTGGCGTGCTGCGGCGTCATGATGATGCGCGAGAACACCCGCGCCTTGGGCAGGCCCGGCAGCGCGCGCGCGAAGTCGAGGATCACCTCGGACTGCGAGTGCGTGATGAAGACGAGGTTCGCGTAGGTGCCTTCGGCTTCCTTCTCGCCGAGACTGATCTCGATGGGCTGCGGTGCGGGTGTGTCCACGGGTGCTCCCGGGTGCGGGTGGGCCGGCGAGGCGGCATGAGGGCGTAGCGTCACGTTAGGAAGCCCGCCATGCTCGGTCAAGGATGCGCGGTCAAGGACGGGCGCCGGGATGCCGAAAACTCGGGCGGCGCCGGGAATCCAGGTCGCCGCGGGCCGGCTGGCCCGCTCGTCGCCGTTGCCAGGGGAGTTCATGGAACAGCCCACGCCTTCCTCCGCATCCGGAGCTGCCACGCCCCGGATCGGCGATTCGCCCGTGTGGCCCGCGCTCGCCGCGTTCTTCGAAGGGGATGCCGACCTCGAATCGCTCGAGCGCATGCTGCTCGCGTTCGCGACCCACCCGCACGGCGCCGGCGCCTCGAGCGCCTGGCTGCTGCTGTGGAACGCGCGCTCGGGGTTGCTCGAAGGCTGGCGCGAATCCGCTCCCGCTTCCGTGTTCGATCTCGCCCGCGCGATCGCCGAGGCCCGGCGCGCCGGACCGCGCGGCGCCGCGGACGAGCGGCTGCACGCGTGGGCGGATTCCGCCGAGCGGCTCGAAGGCCCGCTGGCCGAGGCGTGGCGCGGACAGTCCATGGCGATCGGCGCCGGTTCGGAGCAGCCGGGCACGCCGTGGTCGAGCGCCGAACAGGTGGGAGTGATCGCGCTGCGCCGCGGCGCGCGCGCCTACGGCGCGCTCGTGTGCGCGTGGCCGCACGCCGTCGTGCCGCAGCGCGACCGCGAAGCGCTCGAATGGCTGCGCGCCACGGCGGACGCGGCGTTCGGGGCTCAGGCGCGCGCGGCGGATGCGCGCCGCCGCCTGCGCCAGGGCGCCGCGCTGGCCGAACTGGCGCGCTCGAGCGTGAGCTCGATCAACCTCGCCGAGGCGCTGCACCTGCTCGCGCGCGTCGCCGCGGAAGGCGCCGAGGTGCGCGGTTCCGCCGTCTATCGCGCGGACGCTCGCGGCACGCTCAAGGTGGACGTGGCGCACGGGGCCGCCGTCGTGCGCGACTCGTTCGCGCGCGCGTTCGTGCCGGCCGCGCAGCAGTGCTGCGACAGCCGCCAGCCGCTGGTGGGCGAGCGCTCCGACGAGGCCCCGAACCTGCCGCCCGGCATCGCGGGCGAGACCAGCGTGTGGGCGGCGCTGCCGATCGTGGCCTACGGCCGCGCGCTGGGCGCGCTCGTGGTTCACGATGGGCCCGACCGCCACCCGGCCGCTCCGGCGCTGGAACGCGCCGACCTGGAATACCTCGCCACGCTCGCCGACCACGCCGCGCTGCTGCTCGAGCACGCGCGCCAGGTGGACGACGCGCGGCGAAACGAGCAGACGCGCCAGGACCAGCTGTCGCGCCTGCGCGAACTCGACCGGCTCGCCGCGGTCGGCGAGATGGCGGTGCGGGTGGCGCAGGAGTCGCGCAACCCGATCGCCTCGATCACGGCGTTCGCGCGCCGCGCTCACCGCGAACTGGCGGAGGACGACCCGCGCCGCGAGTACCTGGAGATCGTGCTGCGCGAGTCCGAGCGGCTCGATGCCATGCTCGGCGAGCAAATGGAGTACTCGCAGCTGCAGCGCCCGCGGCTCGAAATGCAGAGCCTGAACGCGGTGGTGCAGGAGGCGCTGCAGCGCTTCAGCGAGACGCTGGTGCGCCGGCGCGTGCGGCTGCTCAAGCGCCTCGCGCCCGACCTGCCGCAACTGCTGCTCGACGCGCACCGGATCCGGCGCGTGGTCGAGAACATCGTGGCCTACTCGCTCGAGTCGGTGCCGCTCGGCGGGCGCATCAAGATCGAGTCGCGCCGCGCGAGCGGCTACGTGGTGGTGGACGTGGCGCACGACGGCGCGCGTCACGCCGGCGACCTGCTCGACCAGTTGTTCGTGCCGTTCAGCGCGGGAAACGCCGGAGGCGCGGGCGTGGGGCTGGGCGTGGCGCAGCAGATCGTGCGCGAACACGGCGGCGAGGTGCGGCTGCGCGGCGAAGGGGAGTGGGGAACCGTCTTCAGCTTCACGCTGCCCATCTCGGGCAACGAGGACCGCCGCAAGGCGTCCGACCGCCGCTCGGTGCGCGGCGAGCGCAGGCGCCGCGGAGACGGGGAAAACCCGGCGCGAAGTTGACGGCCATTCGCGGGGCATGCTAGAAATCTCGCCCCCGCGACCCATGGGTTGCGGACAAGCATCGCCACCCTAGCTCAGTTGGTAGAGCACACGACTGAAAATCGTGGTGTCCCCAGTTCGATTCTGGGGGGTGGCACCATGTGGACCGGCCGGAAACGCGGGCCGGGCAGGACGAGGAGCTGGTGTAGCTCAGCTGGTAGAGCACGTCACTCGTAATGACGGGGTCACCGGTTCGATTCCGGTCACCAGCTCCATTTACATGCCGCATTCATGAAGCCCGGCGGGACATCCGATCCGCCGCAATGTCCGGGCCGATGCCGGGCGCGTCCTCGCGCCGCGCGTCGGCCCGTTCGTGTGTCGGGACGAGACGTTCCGATCGGGAGGGATCCTGTCCATGTCGTCTTCCCTGATGATCAGCGTGGCCGGCGTGCGAGGCATCGTCGGCGAGTCGCTCACTCCGGCGGTGGTCTGCCGCTTCGCCGCCGCGTTCTCGCACGCGCTGGGCGAAGGTCCGGTGGTCGTCGGGCGCGACGCCCGCGTGAGCGGTCCCATGGTGCTGCAGGCGGTGTGCGCCGGGCTCACGGCCGCGGGGCGCGACGTGGTGGACATCGGGCTGGCGACCACGCCCGCCACGCAGATGGCGGTCGAACACCTGAAGGCCGCCGGGGGCGTGATCCTGACCGCCAGCCACAATCCGGCGCCGTGGAACGCGCTCAAGTTCCTCTCCGGGCGGGGCGAGTTCCTGGGCCCGGTCGAAGGGCGCGCGGTGCGCGAGCGCTTCGAAGCCGATCGCGACCTCTGGACCACGTGGGACCGGCTCGGCAGCGTCCGCCAGGAGCACGACTCGCTCGAATGGCACCTCGAGCGCGTGCTCGGCCTGGAGTACCTGGACCTCGCCGCGATCCGCGCGCGCCGGCTCAAGGTGGTGGTGGACGGCTGCGCGAGCGTCGGGGGAGTGGCCGTGCCCGCGCTGCTCGAGCGCCTCGGCGCCACCGCCGTGCTGCTCGACTGCGAGCCCAACGGGCGCTTCACGCGCGAACTGGAGCCGCTGCCCGAGCATCTGGGCGCGCTCGGCCGCGCGGTGACCGCCGCCGGGGCCGACTTCGGCGTGGCGCTCGACCCGGACGCCGACCGCGCCGCCTTCGTGGCGGCCGACGGTGTGCCGCTGGGCGAGGAGTTCACGGTCGCGCTGGGCGCCCAGGTGGTGCTGACCGCCCGGAAGGGGCCGGTGGTGACAAACCTCTCCACCTCTCGTATGCTCGACCGCGTCTGTCAGGATGCCGGGGTGGCGCTGCACCGCACCCCCGTCGGAGAGGCGCATGTCGTTGCGGGCATTCACGCTGTGGGCGCGATCGCCGGCGGCGAGGGCAACGGCGGCATGATCCTTCCGGCCGCGCACTGTGGCCGGGACGGTCTGGTCGCGGTGGCCCTGATCGCGCAGGCCATGAGCACAGGAGCGACGCTTCGAGAACTGGCTACCCGTTTGCCCCAGTACGCGATGGTGAAGGACAAGCTGGCCCGGCCCGATGAACCGTGGGAGCAGGCGGCCCTCCGCCTGCGTTCGCTCTTCTCGGACTGGGAGCTCGACACCGCGGACGGAATGCGTTTCGCGCGCGGTGAGGAGTGGGTACACGTGCGTCCCTCGGGTACGGAGCCGGTGGTTCGGGTCATCGCCGAGACCCCGGCCGCTTCGCGCACCCGCGAAATCGTCGAAGTGGCGCGGCAGGCCGTCCAGGCCTGAGCCGCAGGAGGATCGCTGCATGTGCGGAATCGTGGGATACGTCGGGCACCGTGATTGCCTCCCGATCCTGATCGAGGGCATCAAGCGGCTCGAGTACCGCGGCTACGATTCGGCGGGTGTCGCTGTCGAGGACGGCACCGGCCTCAAGGTGGTCAAGTCGGCCGGCAAGATCCGCAACCTCGAGCAGAAGCTCCAGCAGGGCCCGCCGGTGGGAACGTTCGGCATCGCCCACACGCGCTGGGCCACGCACGGCGAGCCCAACGACCTCAATGCGCATCCGCACGTCGACGAAAAGTGCACCGTCGCGCTCGTGCACAACGGCATCATCGAGAACTACGGCACGCTCAAGGCGGCGCTCGAGGCCGAGGGGCACGTGTTCCGCACCGAGACCGACACCGAGGTGCTCGCCCACCTGATCGAGAAGTACCTGCGCAAGGGACTCAAGCTGGAGCGCGCGGTGGGAGAGGCGCTCGAGGACGTCGAGGGCACCTACGGCATCGCGGTGATGTGCGAGAGCGAGCCCGGCACCGTCGTGGGCGCGCGGCACGGCAGCCCGATGGTGGTCGGCATCGCGGACGGTGAGTACTACCTGGCCTCCGACGTGGCGGCGATCGTCGAGCACACTCGCCAGGTGATCTACCTGGACGACGGCGAGATGGCGGTGCTGTCCACCGACGGCTTCCACACGGCGACGATCGCGATGGAGCGGGTCACCAAGGAAGTCCACGACGTGGACTGGGACCTGAGCCAGATCGAAAAGGGCGGCTACGAGCACTTCATGCTCAAGGAGATCTTCGAGCAGCCCGACGCGGTGCGGAACGCGATGCGCGGCCGCCTGAACGTCGAGGAGGGGCTCGCGCGCCTGGGCGGTCTCAACATGACGCCCGAGCAGCTGCGTGAAATCCGCCGGATCATCATCCTGGGCTGCGGCACGTCGTGGCACGCGGGGCTGATCGGCGAGTACATGCTCGAGGAGTTCGCGCGCATCCCCGTCGAGGTGGAGTACGCGTCCGAGTTCCGCTACCGCAACCCCATCGTGGACGAGGGCACGCTCGTGCTGGTGATCTCGCAGTCGGGCGAGACCATCGACACGCTGGCGGCCATGCGCGAAGCGCGCCGCAAGGGCGCCCGTGCGCTCGGCATCGTCAACGTGGTCGGCTCCACCATGGCGCGCGAGTCCGACGGCGGCGTGTACATCCACGCGGGCCCCGAGATCGGCGTCGCCTCCACGAAGGCGTTCACGAGCCAGGTCACCGTGCTCGCGCTGCTCACGCTGGCGCTGGGCCGGCATCGCGGCATGTCGCGCGACTACGGCATCGAGATCGCGCGCGAGATGGCACAGTTGCCCGGCAAGATCGAGCGCGTGCTGGCGAGCAGCGAACTCGTGCGCCAGATGGCCGACCGCTACGTGAAGCACAACAACTTCATCTACCTCGGACGCGGCTTCAACTTCCCGGTCGCGCTCGAGGGCGCGCTGAAGCTGAAGGAGATCTCGTACATCCACGCCGAGGGCTATCCGGCCGCCGAGATGAAGCACGGCCCGATCGCGCTGATCGACGAGAACATGCCCGTGGTGTTCATCTGCACCAAGGACAGCGCGTACGAGAAGGTCGTCAGCAACATGATGGAAGTGCGCGCCCGCAAGGGACGCATCATCGCCATCGCGAGCGAGGGCGACACCGAAGTGGCGTCGCGCGCCGATCACGTGCTGTACGTTCCGCAGAGCATCCCCATGCTGCAGCCGATCCTGTCCGTGATCCCGCTGCAGCTGCTGTCCTATCATGTCGCCGTCCAGCGCGGCTGCGACGTGGACCAGCCGCGAAATCTCGCCAAGAGCGTGACCGTCGAGTGACGGGCAAGGAGGCCCTGTGAAGAGTCCGTTGAATGTCGCCGGCGCGCCCAAGGCCATCGGCCCTTACGCGCAGGCCCAGGTCGTCCGCCTTCACGGCGGCAATCGAATGGTGTTCACCTCGGGCCAGATCGGGCTCGACCCGGCGACGGGCGAACTGGTCGCCGGCGGTGTGAGCGAGCAGTGCGAGCGCGTCTTCCGCAACCTGACGGCCGTGCTCGAAGGCGCGGGCCTCGGGCTCGGCGACGCGGTCAAGGCCACGGTGTACCTGGCCGACATGGCGGACTTCGCCGCGATGAACGAGGTGTACGGCCGCCACCTGGGCCAGAGCCTCCCGGCGCGCACGACGATCGCCGCGGCCGGACTGCCCAAGGGCGCCCGCGTCGAGATCGATCTCGTCGCCATCGGCCGCGACCTGTAGCCGCCGGTCGCGAACGAACGGCCGAGGGGGACGGGCGAGGCATTGAGCGAGAAACGGCGCATCGAGATCCGGCTCACCGCACAAGTGTCGTGTGCGGGTTGAGCGGCCAAACTGGGTCCGGGAGACCTGCGTCAAGCTCTGCAGATGCTCCGCATGCCGCGGAAGGACCGGCGCGTGCTCGTCGATTCGTCGACGCTCGACGATGCCGGCGTGTTCGCGCACGGCCGCGGCGAAGCGCTCGTCCAGACCGTGGACTTCTTCACGCCGATCGTGGACGAGCCCTACGACTTCGGTCAGGTCGCCGCGGCGAACGCCGTGTCGGACGTGTACGCCATGGGCGGCGTTCCGCTCACGGCGCTGGCGCTGCTGTGCGCGCCCGAGACCGGACTTCCGCCCGAGGCGATCGCCGCGATCCTGCAGGGCGGGCTCGACAAGATGCGCGAGGCCGGCGTGAGCGTGGTGGGCGGGCATTCGGTGCGCGACCGCGAGCTCAAGTTCGGCTACAGCGTCACGGGGCTGGCCAAGCGCCGGAGCCTTCTGCTCAACAGTGGCGTGCGCGCCGGCGACCGGCTGTACCTCACCAAGCCAATCGGCACGGGCATCCTCGCCACCGCCCTCAAGCAGGGCAAGCTCGACGAGACGCACGCCCGGCGGCTGGTCCGCCACCTGACGGCGCTCAACCGCCAGGCGAGCGAGGTGGCGGTGGAGTTCGGCGCCCGCGCGGCGACGGACATCACGGGATTCGGGCTCCTCGGGCATGCCTCCCAGATGGCCGAGGCCAGCGCCGTCACGCTGCAGCTGTCGCCCACGAACGACTGGCTGCTGCCCCGCGTTCGTGAGCACGCCGCCGCGCTGGTGGTTCCGGGCGGGCTCGCGCGCAACCGGGAGTTCTACTCGCCGGGTATCCTGGCGGAAGGCGTGGACGAGGCGCTGCTGACCGCGCTCCACGATCCGCAGACTTCGGGCGGACTGTTCATCGCGGTGCCGCCGCGCAAGGCGAAGGCGTTCGAGGCCGCGCTGCTGCGCAAGCGCGTGTGGTACGTGCCGGCGGGCGAGGCGGTCGCGCCCGGTGAGCACCGGGTGGTGCTCGGCGGTCCGGCTCGAGGAATCCGATGAAGCGGGAGCGAATGGGATCTGGTGGTCCCCGAGGACTTCAAATCCTTTTGCCGGGCGCCTCTGGCGTCCGGGGTGGGTTCGATTCCCACGCGTTCCCGCCACTCTTTGCTGTGGCATTGGCGCTGCTCATCCTGCTCGGGCCGGTGACGCCGGCTTCCGCCGCCGCTTCGGCCGACTCGACGCGGCGGGCATGGCCGTGGCACGAGCAGCCGCGCGTGGTGATGCTGCGGTCGCTCGTCGTGCCGGGCTGGGGGCAGCTGCACAACCGCTCGTACATCAAGGCGGCCGCGCTCGCGCTGGGCGAGGGACTGCTGGTCTCGCGCATCGGCGGCGACCTCCGGGACCTGGACACGTATCAGGCCCGCGTGAAGGCCGCCGAGGCGGACAGCGACAATGTGGCTCGCACGATCGCCGCAACCGAGTACAATGCCACGCTCGACCGTCTGGTGGGGCATCAGTGGCTCCTCGGCGGAGTGATCGCGTACGCGCTCGTGGACGCCTACGTGGACGCGCATTTCCGCGATTTCGACATCGAATTCCGAACGGACCCGGCGCTTCCCGACGGGATCCCTCCGGCCGCGCCCAGGCATGCGAACGGCGCGACGGGGGCGAGACCCGGGTGGCGCGCAGCTTTGCGGTGGCACTTTTGAGCGATCCTCGCCTGAACAACATTCGCAACTTCTGCATCGTCGCGCACATCGACCACGGCAAGAGCACGCTGGCGGACCGGCTGCTCGAGATCACGCACACCCTCACGGCCCAGCAGATGAAGGCGCAGGTCCTGGACGACATGGACCTCGAGCGTGAGAAGGGCATCACCATCAAGTCGCACGCCATCGCCATGGAGTACCGGGCCAAGGACGGCGTGAACTACGAGCTCAACCTGATCGACACGCCGGGCCACGTGGACTTCACCTACGAGGTCTCGCGGGCGCTCGCCGCGTGCGAGGGCGCGATCCTCGTGGTGGACGCCTCGCAGGGCATCGAGGCCCAGACGCTGTCCAACTACTACCTCGCGGCCGACCAGAACCTGACGATCGTCGGCGCGCTCAACAAGATCGACCTGCCCGCCGCGCGTCCCGACGAGATCGCGCTCGAGATCGAGCACTACGCGCACGTTCCGGCCGAGCACATCACGCGCATCAGCGCCAAGACCGGGCTGGGCGTGGCGGAACTGCTCGAGCAGGTGATCGCCGACGTGCCGCCGCCTTCGGGCGACCCGGACGCGCCGTTTCGCGCGCTGATCTTCGACTCCAAGTTCGACCAGTACCGCGGCGTCGTCTGTCTCGTGCGGGTCGTGGACGGCTGCATCCGGGCCGGCGACAGGATCCGGTTCCTCTCCACCGAAAAGCTCCACGACGTCACCGAGGTGGGCAAGCTGCGGCTCAAGCTCGAGGCGACGAACGAACTGCACGCGGGCCAGGTGGGCTACATCGTGGCCGGCATCAAAACGGTCGCCGACGCGCGCGTGGGCGACACGATCGTCGCCGCGAACGTCGAGGGCATGGAGATGCTGCCCGGCTTTCGCGAGACCAAGTCCATGGTGTTCTCGGGGCTCTACCCGATCGACGCCGAGCAGTACGAGTCGCTCAAGGAGGCGCTCGCCCGGCTGCGCCTGAACGACGCCTCGCTCATGTACGAGCCGGAGACGTCGGTCGCGCTCGGGTTCGGGTTCCGCGTCGGGTTCCTCGGCCTGCTGCACCTGGAGATCATCCAGGAGCGCCTGCGCCGCGAGTTCATGATCGACCTCATCGCGACCACGCCCAGCGTGGTCTATCACGTGCTGCAGACGAACGGCGAGTTCAGCAAGGTGGACAACCCCTGCAACCTGCCGCCGCCGCAGAACATCGAGGCGATCGAGGAACCCATGGTCCTCGCGCACGTGGTGACGCCCACGGAGTACCTCGGCAACATCCTCAAGCTGTGCCAGGAGCGGCGCGGCGAGCACGTGGGAATGGAGTACATCGAGGAGACCCGCGTGCGGCTGGCGTACAAGCTGCCGCTGGGCGAGATCGTGCTCGACTTCTACGACCGCCTCAAGAGCGTCTCGCGCGGCTACGCGTCGCTCGACTACGACATCACGGGATACCAGCAGGCCGACGTGATCAAGCTCGACATCCTGCTCAACGGCGAGGTGGTCGACGCGCTGTCCGCGATCGTGCACCGCTCCAAGGCCTACACGTACGGCAGCTCGCTCTGCGAGAAGCTCAAGGAGCTGATCCCGCGCCAGATGTTCCAGGTCGCGGTGCAGGCGTCCATCGGGGGCAAGGTGATCGCCCGCGAGACGATCGGCGCCATGCGCAAGAACGTGATCGCCAAGTGCTACGGCGGCGACATCAGCCGCAAGCGCAAGCTGCTCGAGAAGCAGAAAGAGGGCAAGCGGCGCATGAAGCAGATCGGAACTGTCGAGGTGCCGCAGGAGGCATTCCTCGCCGTGCTCAAGGTGGATCGGAGCTGACCGCTCCGGAAAGAGAGACCCATGTCCAAAGTCAGCGCGCCGAAGTCGCAGGTGCGGGAGTACACCGAAGCGATCCTGTGGGCCGTCGTGCTCACGTTCTTCCTGCGGGCGTTCGTGATCCAGGCGTTCCGGATCCCGAGCGAGTCCATGTGCGACACGCTGCTCGTGGGCGACTTCCTGTTCGTGAACAAGTTCGAGTACGGCCCCAAGATCCCCTTCACGCACATCCGCCTGCCGGGGCTGCGCGCTCCGCGCCAGGGCGACGTGATCGTGTTCCAGTACCCGCCGGATCCCAGCAAGGACTTCATCAAGCGCTGCGTCGCGACCGCCGGCCACACCGTGCAGATGAAGAACAAGGACGCCTACGTGGACGGCCGCAAGCTCACCGAGCCCTACGTGAAGCACGTGGACCCGCGTGAGATGGAGTACCGGGGCTACGAGGATCGCGACAACACCGAGCTGGTCACGGTCGGGCCCAACCAGCTGTTCATGATGGGCGACAACCGCGACAACTCGTACGACAGCCGCTTCTGGGGCACCGTCGACATGGACCTGGTCAAGGGCCATGCGCTCTTCATCTACTTCTCGACCGCGGGCGACAAGTGGTGGAACGGCCTGTTCAACATCCGTTTCGACCGGATGTTCCGGCCCATCCGCTGAACCCCGAGGGGCCGAGCCTCGCGGCACGCGACGAAGCGCGGCTGGGCCTCTACGTGCACGTTCCGTTCTGCGCGGTGCGCTGCACGTACTGCCACTTCTCGACCGCGGCGTTTTCTTCCGCGGCGGTCGAAAGGTGGTTCGCGGGGATCGAGCGCGAGGTGGCGCTGCGCGCCCCGCTCGCCGGCGGGCGCGAGTTCACGTCGCTGTTCTTCGGCGGCGGCACGCCCTCGGCATTGTCCGCCCGCCACTTTCGCCGGCTCTGGGACATCCTGCGCGCGAACTTCACGCTCGCGAGCGACGCCGAGGTGACGCTCGAGGCGAACCCCGAGTCCGTGAAGCCCACGCTGCTGGACGCGTGGCGCGAGGCGGGGGTGAACCGGCTTTCGCTGGGCGCGCAGAGCTTCGACCGCGCCGAACTCCGGACGCTCGGCCGCATCCATGACGATGCGCGCCCCGGGGAGGCGCTGGCGCTGGCGCGCGCGCACGGGTTCGAGCGCCTCAGCCTCGACCTGATGTTCGGCTATCCCGGGCACACGAGCGCCACGTTCGCGCGCACGCTCGACCGCCTGGTCGAACTCGCGCCCGAGCACGTGAGCGGCTACTGCTTCATCGCCGAGGGGGGCACGGCGCTGGGCGACCTCGCGCTCGCGCCCGGCGGTCCCGCGGTGCCGGACGACGCGCAGGCCGGGCTCTACGCGCAGATGACGGAGCGCTTCGCCGCCGCGGGGCTCGCGCCCTACGAGACGTCGAACTTCTGCCGGCCCGGTGCCGAGGCGCGCCACAACCTGACCTACTGGCTGCGCCGCGACTACATGGCCGTCGGGCCGTCGGCGCACGGCTGCTGGAACGGCGAGCGCTGGGGCAACCGGTACGCGACCGCCGACTGGGCGGCGGCGCTGGAGCGCGGGGAACTGCCGGAAGCCGAGCGCGAACGCTCCTCCGCCGTGGCCGTGGAGGAGGAAATCGTCATGCTCGGGTTACGTTTCGCCTCGGGCCTGCTGGCCCGCGACTACCCCTCCGGCGTGTGGGAGCGGGTCGAGGCGAGGTTCGGCGGGAGCTTCGCGGCCGCGGCGGCAGCGGGCCGTCTGGAGCGGGTCGAGGGCGGCTGGCGCATTCCGCCGGCGCACCGGTTCCTCGCCGACGACACGATCGCGTGGGTCGCGGCCCGGTCCCGCGGTTGACGCGTTTCGCGCGCCTCCCTAAATTCCCCGCCATGTTCGAACCTGCATTCCCCGGCCGCCGGCTGTCCGGCGATCCCCAGCTCAGCGAGCGCCAGCGTGCCGTGTTCGGCGCGCTGCTGCACCTGCACGGGCTCGCCGCCCGCCCGGTGGGCGCGGAGCGCATCGCGCGGGACGGCGACCTCCGCCTGTCCAGCGGCAGCGTGCGCAGCGCGCTCGCCGACCTCGAGGGCATGGGGCTGGTGGAACGGCGCGCCGGCTCGACCGCGCGCGTGCCCAGTGCCCGGGGTTACGAGTTCTTCGTCCGCGCCCTGCTCGAGCCCGCGACGCTGCCGGCCGAACTCGAGGACGCGATCGACGCGCAGTTCGCCTCTTCGGCGCACGACGTGGAGCGCATGCTCCAGGATGCCTCGCGCCTGCTCGGCTCGCTCACGCACCAGCTGGGACTCGCGCTCGCGGTGTCGCTCGACCGCGAGACGCTCGAGAGCCTGGACGTGGAGCCGCTCAGCGACCGCCGCGTGCTCCTGCACCTGGGGCTGGGCGCGCATTCGGCCCGCTCGCTGGTGCTCGAGCTCGAGACCCCGCTGGACCGGACCGCGCTCGAGCAGGTCGAAGGCGTGCTTCGTGAACGCCTGCTGGGCCGCTCGCTCGCGCAGGTGCGCGAACGGCTGAGCGACGACCTCGAGCTGGCGCGCAACGCCGCCGTTCGCATCGTCGCCCGCGCCGCGAGCGCTTCGTGGACGCGGCCCGTGGATGTGCAGTTGCTCAGTTCCGGCGCGATGCACATCGCCAACCAGCCCGAGTTCGCCAGTCCGCAGGATCTCGGTGGCGTGCTGCACGCCGTCGAGAGCGGAGATCCGCTGAACCGGTTCATGGTTCGCGGCATCCCGGGACAGGCCGGAGCCCGCATCGGGCTGTCCGGACCGCCCGCGCTCGCCGGCTGCAGCCTGGTGAGCTTCTCGCTTCCCGGAGCCATTCCCGGCGCCGTCGGTGTGCTGGGCCCGGTGCGGATGGACTACGCCTTCACCCTCGCGGTCGTCGAGAGGGTGGGCACGCGCATCTCCGACCTGCTGTCGGCCTGAGCGCTCGATCACACTCGAAAGGAACATGCTGCACATGACGGAAGACGTCCGTGACACCGTCGCGGGCGATGCGGCCGATGCCGCAACGCCCGTGAACGTCGAGGCAACGCCCGAGGCCGAGGTGGTGGAGTCCATCGCCGGTGAAGGCTCAGCCGCGGGAGATGAGGCCGTCGTCGAAGGACCGGCGCCGGAGGGAGCCGCCACAGAAGGACGGGCGACGACGGAAGCCAGCGCAGAAGGACGGGCGACGACGGAAGCCAGCGCAGAAGGACGGGCGCCGGAGGCGCCCGACTATAAAGACCGGTGGCTCCGCACCGAGGCCGACCTCCAGAACTTCCGCCGTCGCGCCGTTCGCGACCGCGAGGAGTCCGTCGCGCGCGCCGAGGAGAACGTGCTCCTCGACGTGATCGGGCTGCTCGACGACCTCGAACGCGCCCTCGCCACCATGACGGCCGAGCAGACCGCCGAGCCGTGGGCGCAGGGCGTCGTGCTGACCGCCCAGCGCATGCGTGACACCCTCGCGCGCTACGGCGTCACTCCGATCGCCGCGGTGGGCGAGCCGTTCGATCCCGCCGTCCACGAGGCCCTGCTCGAGGTTCCCGCCCCGGAGGGCATCGCTCCCGGCGCCGTGGCCCAGGAAGTCCAGCGCGGCTACCGCCGCGGCGAGCGCGCCCTGCGCGCCGCCCGCGTCGTCGTCGCCCGCTCGGGTTCGGAAGGCTGACATGGCCACCAAGCGCGACTACTACGACGTGCTCGGCGTCGCCAAGGGCGCCACCGAGGACGAGATCAAGAAGGCGTACCGCAAGGTCGCGATGCAGTTCCACCCCGACCGCAACCCGGGCGACAAGGAAGCGGAGGGCAAGTTCAAGGAGGCCACCGAGGCCTACGAGGTCCTGCGTGACGCGCAGAAGCGCCAGCGCTACGACCAGTTCGGCCACGCGCCGGCGGGCGGTCCCTCCGGCATGCCGGGCGGCTACGACTTCGGCGGCGGCAGCTTCGACCTGGCCGATGCGCTGCGCGCCTTCATGCGCGACTTCGGCGCGGGCGACAGCGGCGGCGGTTTCGAGAGTTTCTTCGGAGGCTCGGGCGGCGGCGGGCCGCGCGGCCCCGGGCGCGGGGACGACCTTCAGGTCAGGCTCGTGCTGCCGCTCGAGGAGATCGCGACCGGCGTCGAGAAGAAGATCCGCGTCAAGCACCTCAAGAAGTGCGGCACGTGTGAAGGGCGCGGGGGCAAGGGCGAGAAGCAGTGCCAGCAGTGCGGGGGCCGCGGCCAGGTGCGCCGCGTCCAGCAGACCATGCTCGGCCAGTTCGTCAGCGTGTCGGCCTGTCCGCGCTGCGACGGTGAGGGCAGCACGGTGAGCGATCCCTGCCGCGACTGCCGCGGGGACGGCCGGGTCAGCGAGACCGAGACCGTGTCGGTGAAGGTGCCCGCCGGTGTGGCCAACGGAAACTACATCCCGCTTCGCGGCCTGGGTGACGCCGGCCGCCGCGGCGGAGCGCCCGGCGATCTCGTGGTGCTCATCGAGGAAAAGGACCACGACGTCTTCGAGCGCCACGGCGACGACCTGCACGTGGACGTCCCGGTGCCGTTCACCACGCTCGCGCTGGGCGGCAAGGCCGACGTGCCGCTGATCGGCGGCGCCACTCACTCGCTCGACGTGAAGGCGGGCACGCCCAGTGGCCAGCGCTCGCGCATCGCGGGCAAGGGGCTTCCCGGCCTGCGCGGCGGCAAGGGCGACCTGATCGTGCGCGTCATGGTGTGGGTGCCTTCCAAGCTGGGCGGCGCCGAGAAGAAGCTGCTCGAGGAGCTTCGCAAGACCGAGGG